>JAUSIH010000049.1 GCA_030648205.1 Dehalococcoidia bacterium
CCCCCGAACCCGCCGCCACCACCGCCGAAGCCGCCCCCCATCCACGGGCCGCCCCGGAAGCCTCCGCGGCTGCCCCAGAAGCCCGTGGGGCGCCCGCTCTGGACCTGCGTCTTGTATGTCTTGGTGAGCACCCAGTCGAAGGCCGCGCCCAAGAGCGCCGTCGCCACGACCGCCATGCCCAGGGCCAGAACGCCGCCGATGAGCAGCCCGACGAGCGCGCCGACGGCTCCGCCCCAGATCGTTCCCAGCCACACGGTCTTGCTGCGGGCCATGAACCCCGCCATGTACACTGTTACGAGGGCGATGGGCCAGAACACCCATAGCCAGTCGCCGAGTCCGCTCTTGACAGGGTTCTCCTCCAGCGGCGCGGGAGGTGCGCCGGAGCGGACGTAGCCCTCCAGGGACGCGACCGCCGCCGTGACGCCTCCGTCGTAGTCGCCCTCTCGGAAGCGAGGGAGGACCTGATTGCGAATGATCTGGCTGGCGCGGGCGTCGGTGATGACCGGCTCCAGGCCGTAGCCGACCTCAATGCGCACGTCGCGTTCGTTCGGCGCGACCAGCAGCAGGACGCCGTTGTCCGTGCCCTTCTTGCCGATCCTCCACTGCTCGAAGAGCCGCACCGCGTAGTCGTCCACAGTGGTCCCGTCCAGGGAGGGCGCCGTGACCACGACGACCTCCGCCGTGGTGTCCTGCTGTATTTGTCGCAGCGTCTGCTCCAGCCCCTGCCGTGCCTGCGGCGACAGCACGTTCGCGAAGTCATTGACATAGCCTGTGGGGTTCGGTAAGCCCTGGGCAAGCGCTGCCATCGGCAGCAGGGCCGCGAGGAGGAGCGCGGCAAGCATGGCGGAGGCCACCCCGAAGCGTCGTAGTGTAGTGCTCATGTCCTCATGATATGCCCTGCGCGGCGGCGACGCAAAGGAGCACGCAGATTGACATAGGCGGGTCGGCGCGCGTACCATAGCCACGCGAGCAGGCCTTTGCGGACATGGCGCCAGGTCTCTTTTCGTCGGCAGACTCACGCACGTCGTACAGACAGATGGAGGTTCGACTCATGCACGTCCACTGGCCCCAATCTCCTGTTGTCGCATCCATCGCAGCCCTGACGCTTCTCCTGGCGGCTTGCGCGCCCGCGGCAAGCCCTGCTCCGGCTCCCGCAGCCCCTGTTGCTCCCGCCGCGCCCGTCGCGGTGCCCACGCCGACGCCGGCAATCCTGCGCCCCGTGCCTATCGCGCCGACGCCCGCGCCCGCGGCGGCTCCGGCGACACCGACTCCCAGTTCCGCGGCACGGCGCGGCGGCGTCCTGGTCGCCTACACCGCAGACCTGGGGCGCACGCTGGACCCCGCGCAGGAGAGCAGCGCCGTCAACCAGCCGGTCTTTGCCTCCGCGTTCAACCGACTGACGCGCATTGACGCCAGCCGCCTGCCCAAGGAGCGCGTGCTCATCGGCGACCTGGCGGAGAGCTGGGAGGCGAAGGCGGGCGGCACGGAGTGGCAGTTCAAGCTGCGCGACGGCGTCACCTGGAGCGACGGGAAGCCGTTCACGTCCGCCGATGTGAAGGCCACCCTGGACAGGATTATGAAGCCCACGGGTGGCATACAACCGAACTTCACGAGCGTTTTGAAAATCATAACCGCTGTCGATGTCCCGGACGCGCGCACGGTTATCATCAAGACGAGCAAACCCGCGCCGTGGCTGGGCGAGGTGCTGATGCAACCGCCGGCGTCCATCGTGCCGGCGCACATCGTTGCGGCTGACCAGAAGGCGCTGGAGAACAAGCCCGTGGGCACCGGCGCCTTCATGTTCAAGGACTGGCGCAAAGGCGTCTCCGTGGAGTGGACGCGCAACGACAACTACTGGAACAAGCCGTATCCCTATTTGGACGGCGTGAAATGGGTTGAGATCAAGGAGGCGTCCACTCAGTTCGCCGCGTTCCGCACGGGCCGCGTGCATTTCACCGGCTTCGCCACGCGTGGCCTGGAAGTGTCCGAGATCAGGACGCTGAAGAAGGAGATGCCGGACGCGCGTATCAGCGAGTATTCCAGCACCTCCATCTGGATTTTGTGGATGAACAACAAGAGTGGCCCGTTCAAGGATGCGCGTGTGCGGCAGGCCGTCGCCAAGGCGGTCAACCAGAAGGAAGTCATTGACATCGCGCTGGAAGGCGCCGGCTTCCAATCCGACTTCTCCGGTGACATCTCTCTGGCCTGGGCGCTTCCCAAGGCGGAGCAGGACAAGATACCGGCCATCCGCGGTCCCAGCGATAAGGACATCGCCGAAGCGAAGGCGTTGATGAAGGATGCGGGCTACGGCAACGGCCTGACGGTCAACTGGCTGGTCGCGGACCGGCCCGTGTACGTGTCTCGTTACGCGGTACTGTCCGACCAGTTGAGCAAGATAGGCATCAAGACGACGACGAAGACTGCCGCCTATCCCAGCGAGTATGTCCCCGCGCTGCGCGAAGGCAAGTTCGACATGTCGGACAGCGCTGCGGTGGCCGCCATGTACGACCCGAGCGCACTGCTGGACCCGTGGATGAAGGGCGGGCTGGAAAACCGCTCCGGATTTGAGGACGCCAAGATCGCCGAGCTGTTCGACAAGCAGGGATCCATCACGGACCCCGTGGAGCGGAAGAAGCTGATGGACCAGGCGCAGTTGCGCCTGTGGGAACTGGCGCCCTCCGTTCCCATCTCTATCGCCAAGTACTTCCTCGCCCTCCGTCCCGAGGTGCAGGGCTGGACGCACCCCGGCGTCCTGCGGGACAACTACATGCTGGAGACCATCTGGTTCAAGCAGTAGGTCGTGGGAAGGAGTGGGCCGCGCGGCCCACTCCTTCTTGACCAAGTTTCTCCCCGGAGCGGCAGCGCATGCATCGGTACATCATCCGCAGGCTCCTTCTGTTCATTCCGACCATTGTCCTCGTCTCGC
This sequence comes from Dehalococcoidia bacterium, assembly GCA_030648205.1. Lineage (NCBI taxonomy): Bacteria > Bacillati > Chloroflexota > Dehalococcoidia > Dehalococcoidia bacterium. The sequence continues at coordinate 2,927 of JAUSIH010000049.1, forward strand.
TCCTGGTGTTCGGCCTGCTGCGCGTGCTGCCCGGCGACGTCGCGGTGCTCATCCTGGCGGGTTCGAGCGGCGAAGGGCACTACACGCAGGAAGAGCTGGCGCGGGTGCGCGTTGAGTTGGGGCTGAACGAGCCGCTCCACATTCAGTACGGCCAGTGGCTTCTGCAGCTCGCGCGTCTCGACCTGGGGAAGTCGCTGTACAACGATGTGCCGGTGGCCGAGGAGCTGGTCCAGCGGGCGCCCGTCACGCTGGAGCTTGCCCTCGTGGCGCTGGTCGTGTCGCTCATCGTGGCGCTGCCGCTGGGCGTGCTGATGGCGCTGCGGCAGGACTCCGCGCCGGACTACATCCTGCGCATGGTGAGCATTGGAGGGCTGACCTTCCCTCCGTTCTGGACGGGCAGCCTCATCATTCTGGCGTTGGTGCTCGTCTTCCGCTGGACGCCTCCCGTGGGCTGGAGTGCTCCGTGGGAGGACCTTTGGCGCAACGCGCAGATTGTGGTGTTCCCGTCGCTGACGATGGGCTACTTTTACGCGGCGCTCGTGGCGCGGATGACGCGGTCGCAGATGCTGGAGGTGCTGCGGCAGGACTACGTCCGCACGGCATGGGCCAAGGGCCTGCGGGAGCGGGCCGTCGTCGTCAGGCACGCGCTGCGCAATGCGCTGCTGCCCGTCGTCACGGTCAGCGCCTTCCAGTTCGGCAACCTGCTCGGCGGGACGGTGATCATGGAGTGGCTGTTCACGTTGCCGGGCATAGGCAGCGGACTCATCACCAGCCTGTCGAACCGGGACTATCCGTTCGTGCAGACGACGGTGGTGCTCATCGCTATGGCGTTCCTCTCGATCAACCTGCTCGTGGACCTGCTGTACGGGCTGCTTGACCCGCGCATCCGGTATCAATAGGGCTGAACGGCGATGGCGATATCCACCGACCTGAGTGCGTCTGTCTTTCCCCGCCATGCGGGGCGACGCGGCGGCGTCTGGCGCGGCCTGGGACGCTTCATGCGGGCCAAGCCGCTGGGGGCCATCGGCGCGGCGATGATCGTGGCGCTGGTCGCGGTGGCGGCGCTCGCGTCGGTCATCGCCCCGTACGACCCCATCGCCATCCTGCGCGGGCGGATGTTCCTCCCGCCGCAGGCGGGGAACATCCTGGGCACGGACAACCTGGGCCGCGACCAGCTCAGCCGCATCTTGTGGGGCGCGCAGGTGTCGCTGTACGTGGGCATCGGCGCGGTGGCCGTGGGCACGACGCTTGGCGCGGTGGTGGGGCTGGTGAGCTCGTACGTGGGCGGGGTGTTCGACGCCCTGGTGCAGCGCGTCATTGACGCCGTCATGGCGTTCCCCATCCTCGTGCTGGCGCTGGTGATCGCCTCCGTGCTGGGGCCGTCGGTCAACAACGTGCTGCTGGCGATTGCGATTGTGCTTGTCCCGCAGGCGAGCCGCATCGTCCGCTCGGCGGGTCTGGGGGTGAAGGAGGCGCAGTTCGTGGAGGCCGCGCGCGCGCTGGGGGCGTCTCCGCTGCGTATCATGGCGCTGCACATTCTGCCGCAGTGCGTTGCGCCGTACCTGATCGTCGCGACCGCCGCGGTGGGCAACGCCATCATCGTGGAGGCGTCCATCAGCTTCGTGGGCGCGGGGCCGCCGCCGCCGACCGCCACGTGGGGGAACATGCTGTCCGGCGCGGCGCGGCAGTACGCGGAGCGCGCGCCGTGGCTGGTGGTCTATCCCGGCGCAGCCATCACGCTGGCGGTGTTCGGGTTCAATCTCCTCGGCGACGCGCTGCGGGACGTGCTGGACCCGCGCCTGCGGGGGCGGTGACCTTACCCCGTGGCCCCCTCCGGCCTCGACCGCGCTCTGTCACCCTGTGTACTTCTCTGATTGGGGCCTTCAGGCGTGGCGACACGCGCGCCACACGTGCCGGAACGCCGCGTTTACTTGCGTGCTTCAGCCCGCGCTGACGTCCCCGCCCGCGCCTGGGCCGTTTGCTTCCTGCTCTCCCACTGGGCGCGCGTAATCTCCATGCGGACGAATGTCCTGCCGCCCCGTGCCAGCTTGCCCACGGGTGCGAACCCCGACTTCTCGAAGGCCTTCTGGGCGCGGAGGTTCCAGTCCAGGGTGTGCAGGTACACGCGCCGCATGCGTGTGGTGGAGAAGATGTGGGTCAGGAGGGCGTTGACCGCCTCCGTCCCATAGCCCTTGTTCCAGTAGTTCCGGTCGCCCACCATGATTCCCATCTCGCACTCGCCCTGCACCTCGTTGAGGTCGTAGTACATGCAGTTGCCGATGTGCGCGCCGTCCAGTGTGTCTATCGCGAAGCGGCACCGTCGAGGCGTGGGAAAGTCCAGCTCCTCCGCGTAGAACATCAGGTACTCGGGGAACGCCATGCGAAGGGGCGTCGCCGCGTCCAGTTCGGCCAGCTCCTCGTCGGCGCGCCACGCGAAGTCGCGGGCGGCGTCCGTGATGGACTTCTCCCGCAGCACGACCTTCTCGCCGGATACAGTGGTCATACCGGAGCGCTCCCCCGCACCCGTTCCACGGCGGCGCGCACTACCGTCGTCTCGTTCGCGTACGTCATGACGCGCAAGGCCTCGTCCACGGGGAACCACTGGACGACGTCGAACTCCGGGTCGTGCTTGTCCAGCGCGCCGCCCACGGGGCGCATCAGGTGGAAGTGGACCGTCTTGAAGCACCGGGTGCCGTCGTGCTGGAACCAGTAGGTGATGTTGCCCAACGGCGCCTCTATCTCGACTTGCAGGCCGGTCTCCTCGCGCGCCTCGCGCAGCGCCGTCTGCTCGATGGTCTCGTCAAGCTCCGGCGTCCCTTTGGGCAGGGCCCACAGAGCACCCTCCCCCCGTCCGCACAGGGCCACCTCCATGCGGCCATCCACTATCCGGTAGATGACGCCGCCGGCGGAGACCAGCCGCTCAATATAGGACGCCGACTGGGGTGAGGTGCTGGGTGACGCCATTACTTCCACGACCTTTCGACCGTCCATTTTATGCTTCTCGCAAAAGATGGTCAAGGCAAGGTCGTTCCCCGGCGCTCCAGAACCTGCTAGCATAGGCGCAGAGGTGAGGCGTGGCGGGACCAATAACTGACGAACCCCTGCTGCCGGAAATCGAGTCCGTGGCCGCCCGCCTGGCCGGCGAGGCCGGGCGGATGCTGATGGACCGCTTCGGCCAGCCGACCGCCGTTGACTTCAAAGGGAAGGGCAAGCGGGACCCCGTCACTGAGCTGGATCGCATGGCGGAGGAGCACCTGCGCCAGGGCATAGCGGCGCGCTTCCCCGGCCACAGCGTGGTGGGCGAGGAGCAGTCCCCGACGCAGCGGCCCGGCGCTTTTGTGTGGGTGCTGGACCCTCTGGACGGCACGGCCAACTTTATTAACGGCCTGCCCTTCTTCGCCGTGTCCGTGGGCGTGCTGCGGCACGGAAAGCCCGTGGCCGGGGCCATCTACGCATCCGTGGGACATCGGGGCGTGCCCGCGGTGTACCACGCCCGCGAGGGCGGCGGCATGCGTGTGGACGGCCAGCCTCTGACGCAAGTCCCGCCTCCCGACGGCAGCCGCCTGGCTGTCGTGCCTCTTCGCGTGCGACGCTCCGCCTTGCGGAGTCCCGACGGCCTCGCCTGGGAGGCGCGCACCCTGGGGAGCATCGCCGCGGAGATGGCGTACGTGGCGTGCGGGGTCTTCCAGTACGCCTACTTCCGCTCGCCGCGCGCGTGGGACGTGGCGGCGGGGCTGGTCCTTGTGCGGGAGGCCGGACGCAGCGCCATGACGATGCCCCCGGCCGGGGGCGGCTCGGCGGCACGCGGCGCTCGTCAATGGCGTCCGATGGAGCAGTTCCCCGCGATGGAAGGCCCCGAAGCCCTGGGCCCGCTTCAAAAGTGGTCCGCGCCTCTTCTGGTGGGCGAACCCGACGCCATCAAGCTCCTGCTGGAGGGCCTGCGGCGTCCCTCTTGGTGGACGACTGCATCGGGATGGTTGCGCGGTCGCAGGCCGCCGCCCCCGACTGGCCCGGAGCGGCGTTAGACCAGCGGCCAGGGGAAGTGCCGTTCGGGGCCCGGCGACGGATAGGCGCCCTTTTCCAGCAAGAAGTCCAGCCTGCGGCGCAGGGCGCGGACCTCCTCCGGCGTCAGAAGCTCCATCAGGGCGCTCGCCAGACTATCCGGGGATTCGAGCCGGGGCCGGAGCGTGCGCAGGTCGGCCAGAAGACCCGGAGGAACAGGCTCGTCGCAGAAGTCCCAGATGACCGTGCGCAGCTTGTAGCTAGCATGAAACGTCAGCCCGTGGTCAATGCACCACACCCTTCCGTCTTTGCCCTCCAGACAGTGGCCCCCCTTGCGGTCGGCGTTGTTGGCCAGCACGTCGAAAAGGGCGACGCGCCGGAGCTCCGGCAGGCGCCGCTCCCGGAAGGTGAAGTAGTGGCCCTCGGAATCGGCGTCAATGTAGAGCTGGACGGAGCCGATGCCGTACGGCCCCTCGCGAACGACTGTGGGCGGGATGGAGGGCCAGCCCAGGGCTTTGCTCAGCACGTAAGCGGCGCACTCGCGCTGGTACAGCGTGCCGGAGGGGAAGTCCATCAGGGGGGTCTCGCCGTCGCGGGGCTTGTACACGGCCTGGCTTTCGCCCTGCTCCTGGTCCACGAGAGTCAGAAGGAAGGCGTAGTTGGACCCCTCGGGCAGCATGTCGCAGCGGCTGACACGCGCGCGGCGCAGCAGCGACTCGATGTCAGGCCGGAATGGGTCCCACGTCATGGCGAACTCTTTTTCAAAAATGCCTCGCTACCTTAGCAAAGGAGGCTAGCGAGATGGACGAAGGCTTCCCTGTCACCCCGAGTCCTTCCGGAGAAGGACGAGGGGTCTCCCTCACAGAGGTTCTAAGGGGAGATTCCTCGCTGCGCTCGGAATGACAGAGCAGGACAACGACTCTTGAAAAGACCTAAACGACACATCGGAAGGCATGTAAGACACACAGCGCACGCTGATAGTATACCGCCCGCCGGCTTTGCGGCAACCGTCTTTGGTGTACACTGGCGGCATGACACCGGCCCGCGGAGGAGATCGTCTGCCTGGGGTGCTGTCCCTCGTATGAGTATCTTCGCGCAGCTCGCGCGTGCACGCCCCAAGCTGTACTACGGGTGGTGGATGACCGTCTTCGCGGTCATCACGGCCCTGCCCAACACCATCCTTTTCACAGGGTTCAGCGGGTTCCTGGAGCCGCTTCAGGTCTCCTTTGCCGCCTCCGCCGCCGCCATATCCGTCGCCTTCGTCTTCCTGCGGGCGGAGGCGGGCATCGGCACGCCCATAGCGGGCTTCCTCGTGGATGCGTACGGCCCCAAGCCCGTCATGCTGGGGGGCGGCATCGTCCTCGGGCTGGGCGCCGTTATTGTCGCGCTGTCCCAGTCGTTGTTTGTTTTCTACATAGGCTTCTTCATTCTGGCGTTCGGCGTCAGCGTCTCCGGCCCCATCGTGGCGAATATCGCCGTCGCACGGTGGTTCGACCGCTACCGGGGGAAGGCGTTCGCCGTCATCAGCATGGGGACTCCCGTGTGGTCACTGTCCATCCCTCTCGTAGTGCTTGCCATAGACACCTTTGGCTGGCGCGCCACCATGTGGGGTCTGGGCATCATCTCCGTGGCGATCATCGTCCCGTTCAGCTTTCTGTATCGGAGGAGCCCGGAGGAGTACGGGCTGAAGCCGGATGGAGTCTCTGATGCCGCACCGAAGCCGCAGCACGCGGTGCGCGGCCCGGAGGTGTCCCTGTCCCTGCGCGACGTGCTCCGGCACCCGGCTTTCTGGCTCCTGATGGTGTCCTACGGCAGCTTCTCCTTCGTTCATACAGGGTTGTTCTCGCAGTTGATTCCCATCCTGGAAAAGAGTTCCGGCGTCTCCCGGTCCACCGCCGCAGCGGTGAGCGCGCTGATTGCACTGGTCAGCCTGCCCGGCCGCCTTGTGTTGGGCACCCTCGCCGACACCATCAAACCGGGCTACATCTTAGCACTGACGTTTGCTCTCATGCTGGTCGGCGTCCTGGCGCTTGCCCTGGTCCCCGGCGATCTGGGCATGATTGCGATGGTCGTCTTCTACGGCATAGGCTTTGGCGGCTGCGTGCCCGTGCGGCACGTGGTGCAGGGGTACCTGTTCGGGACCCAGAACTTCGGAAAGGTGCAGGGGATGCTGCGCATCGCGGACACAGTGGTCGGCATTCCCGCGCCCATAGCGACCGCCCTTATTTACGACGCCACGCACAGCTACGTCCTAGCCCTGCTTATGTTCGTGGTCGTTTTCGCTCTCACAATTCCGGCAGCGCTCAGCCCGCGGATGTCGTCGGTCGCGCAAAAGGTATAGGCCGCTGGCCTCGCGTACTCCCTGAGGCCGCAAGGTTGCGCCGTCAAAGGCCGTGTGCAGGAAGGGCCTTCCCTGATAGAATGTGCTGACGTAAGGAGGAACCGACATGCAAATGCAAGTGCCGGACCTTGGCGCGATGCTCAACGAGTACATGGAGCGACGCGCGGCCCTGGACCGCTTCGGCATCTACTTCATCCGGGACATTACGGACGAGGAGGCGGAGGCTTTCTCCAAGACCATATTCCTCATGGGAGGCCAGCGCAGAGGCTTTCCAGACTCCGCCATCACCGTCTTCATCAACTCCGGCGGCGGCTCCGTGGGCGCCGGCCTGGCCATGATGGAGATGATATTCAAAATCAAACGGGACTTCGGCATCCGCGTCAACACCGTGGTCACGGGCTACGCCTACTCGATGGGCGCCATCGTCTTCCAGGCGGGCGACAAGCGCTCCATGGGCTACCTGTCCACTCTCATGCTGCACAGCCCGTCCTGGTTCGTCAGCGGGGAGGAGCACAAGATTTTCAAGGACCTGGACAAGCTGGCCACCAACTACCGGCACGTCCTGAGCGAGCTTCTGTACAGGCGCTCCGGCAAGCACAGCGCCGCCTGGTGGAAGCGGTTTATCTATTCCGGCCGCGACCGGTTCCTCGCGCCGCGCGAGTGCCTGGAGCTCGGTCTGACCGACGAGGTCTGCGACTTCGACACGTGCTACTTCGACCTCCCCGGAAGCAAGCCTGCTCCGGCCGCATCGCCCCGTATCTCGTCCCCCTAGGCGTTCTCGTTGAATTGTTGACCTTCGCGTGTTATAATTCGTGTGTTGCTAACGGTTCAAGGGGCGGACATCATGAAAGTCCTGATGAAAGTGGACTACGGCGTGCGGGCGCTGGTTGACCTCTCCCAGCGCTACGGGCGCGGGCCTGTGCGGACCGCGGAGATCGCCGCGCGCCAGAGCATTCCTGAACCGTACCTTGACCAGATCCTTCTCATCCTGCGCAAGGCGGGCATTGTCGCCAGCCGGCGAGGGCCGCACGGCGGGTATATCCTTGCCAGGGAGCCGGACCAGATCACCCTGTCCATGGTGATGTCCATCCTGGAGGAGTCGGCGGCGCCCGTTGATTGTATTCACGGGACACGGGAGTGTCCCAAGTCGGACCGCTGTACACAGCAGGAGATCTGGCGGACCGTTGAGGAGAAAGTCCAGCAGGTGCTGGCAGCCACCAGCATAGGGCAGCTAGCCCGGCGGCAGGCGGAGCGAGAAGCTCAACCCCTCTCCTACGTTTCATAACCTGAGCAACGGACATCACAGGAACGCCCAGGTCTCCGGGAGAGAATCCCGGGTTTGACATGGGCGTTCTCTCTATCTATACTCCAAGTTTGGGTAACCGAATAGCGACCCGCATCTAACTTAGTATGGTAGCCGCTCCATGCGGCTCCAGCGCAAAGCGAGGACGGCGCAATGACGACAACAACGACAAGGTTCACTGAAGATCAGATCAAGCGATACAGCCGGCACATCATCCTGCCGCAGGTCGGCGGGAAGGGCCAGCGCAAGCTGCTGGAGTCCAGCGTCCTGCTGGTCGGCGCGGGCGGCCTGGGCTCGCCCGCCGCCCTGTACCTGGCGGCCGCCGGCGTGGGCAGGCTGGGCATCGTGGACTTCGATACCGTGGACCTCTCCAACCTGCAACGCCAAATACTGCATCACGTGCATGACGTGGGCCGGCCCAAGGTGGACTCCGCGCAGGACACCATTCGGGACATCAACCCCGACGTGAAGGTTGTCCCGTACCGCACCCAGCTCACCTCGGAGAACATCATGGACATCATCAAGGACTACGACGTGGTGCTGGACGGGACGGACAACTTCCCCACGCGCTACCTCATCAACGACGCCTGCGTGATGGGCGAGAAGCCCAACGTCCACGGCAGCATCTTCCTCTTCGAAGGCCAGGCGACGACGTTCGTCCCCGGCAAGGGCTGCTACCGCTGCCTCTACCCGAACCCGCCGCCGCCCGGCACCGTGCCGAGCTGCGCCGAAGCGGGCGTCCTGGGCGTGCTGCCCGGCATCGTAGGGACCATCCAGGCCATCGAGGCCATCAAGCTTGTCGTGGGCATCGGTGAGCCGCTGGTCAATCGCCTGCTGCTCTTTGACGCCCTGACCATGGAGTTCCGCACGCTGAAGATCCGCAGGGACAAGAACTGCCCCATATGCGGCGACCATCCGACAATTCACCAGCTCATTGACTATCAGGAGTTCTGCGGCCTGCCGACGTCCCAGCATCTGGAGGCGCCGCAGGTCACCCGGGCGACCTCCCGTTAGACAGCAGTCGTCGTGCTCACAGAACTGACCAGTGTCCCGCCGCGGCGTCGCGGCGGGACACAAAGTGATATGCGCTATGCGGTTTAACAGCATCATTGAAGCCATCGGGCGCACGCCGCTGGTGGAACTCCAGCGCATGAGCCCGAAGGAATCCGTCCGCATCTACGCCAAGTTGGAAGGCCAGAACCCCTCGGGCAGCGTCAAGGACCGCATCGCCAAGTACATGATCGAGAAGGCCGAGTCCGAGGGCGTTCTCACGAAGGACCGCATCGTCTTGGAGCCTACCAGCGGCAACACGGGCATCGCCCTGGCGATGGTCGCCCGCTACAAAGGCTACAAAGTCAAGGTCACCATGCCCGAAAACGTCAGCGCGGAGCGGCGGCAACTGCTCGCCGCGTTTGGCGCGGAGGTCATCCTCACCGACGGCGGCAAAGGGACCAACGGGGCTATCGAGGTGGCCCAGGAGCTGGCCAAGGATGACCTCTACTTCATGCCGTACCAATACGGCAACAAGGCCAATCCGCTGGCCCACTACGAGACCACGGGCGTCGAAATCCTTCAGGACCTGTCCAATGTGGACGTGTTCATAGCCGGCCTGGGCACCGGCGGCACGCTCATGGGGGTGGCCCGCCGCCTCAAGGAGAAGAACCGCGCCACCCGGGTCATCGCCGTCGTACCGCCGCCGGACGACGCCATCCAGGGGCTGCGACGGCTGGAGGACGGGTTCATCCCGCCCATCCTGGACCTGTCGCTGCTGGACGGGCGCATGATGGTGGAGAGCAAGGATGCCTTCCAGACCACGCGCGACCTGATGGAGCGGGAGGCCATCTTCGCCGGCATTTCGTCCGGCTCCGTGGTGCACGCCGCCCAGCGCGTGGCGCAGCGGATGGAGAGCGGCAACATCGTGTGTCTGCTGGCCGACGGCGGGTGGAAGTACCTGAGCACGGGCCTGTGGAGCAGGGACTACAGCCAGATCAAGGAGACCACCCAGGGCAAGATATGGTGGTAGGCCCCGCAGCGACCGCCGCCGCGTTCCGCCTGCGTCTCCGCACAATCCTCCATGTCCGGCACGCCGCTGCAACACGAGCGCCTTTACGTACCACGGCCGTTCCTATACAATCGCTCTGTCTTCTCGGACGATAGTTGCGAGAAGAAGTCTTTTCAAACGTCTACTGAAGTGACGTTCAGAGAGGACTGGCGATAAAGACAAACGTGCTGAGCAAAGTCGCTCTCGCCATGATAGGGACAACCCTTGCGGTTTTCCTCGGCGAGGCCTTCTTGCGCCTCATTCCACCCTCCTCTCCAGACGCAATTGTTCAGCCAGACTCATTACTGGGCTGGAAGTACGTACCGAATACGAATGCGTTGTTACCCGCGCAAGGTAGCGAATCAGTCAGGGTGCACATAAACAGCGCGGGGTTCAGAGACGCTGAACACAGCATGGAGAAACGGCCTGATACCTTTCGCATTCTTGTGCTCGGCGACTCGATGGTGTCAGGAACTGCCGGACAGCCGGTACGTGACCAACAGTTATTCACTTCCCTCCTGCAACGCGAGCTCGGAGACAAGTCAGAGATTGTCCAAGCGGCTGTTCCCGGTTGGGGTACAGACCAGGAATTCCTATACTTCCTGCAAGAAGGCTACAAGTATCAACCTGACCTCGTTTTGCTAGCCTTTTTTATCGGCAACGATATTTCAGACAACTTTAAGCCTCTCGAACGGGCTGGCCAGCCTGTACACAAGCCGTATTTCAAGCTGGAGGAGAACGGCAGCCCGGCTCTTGTAAATAAGGCTTCAGAGAAACCTGCTGAAGGTCCAGCAAGTCTGGCGTCACAGGTTATAACAAGCCTTCGTCAACATTCCAAGGTGTACGTCCTTCTTCATGACCGCGTCTACTTACCCCTTGTGAGATTGATTTGGCCAACAAGCACGCCATTTTCCGGCGCGACGGCTGAGTGGTATTGTCGTTACTTCGCAACAGACGCGGCGAGATACACTCCGAGAGAGAGAGAGAGAGCTTTAGCGGTCACAAGGGCTTTGTTGACCGCGCTTCGTGACGAGGTAAAAGCGAGAGGCTCCCAATTTGCGGTCGTGCTGATACCTCAACACGTGCAAATATACGCAAAGGAACGGGCGCGAGTAACCGAAAGCTGCGCTGACCTCAGAGGAGAAACGATAGACTGGGATATTCCCTACCAAATGGTTGAGGGTGTCCTGAAACAAGAGGGAATAAACTACCTTTCACTTCTACCAATATTCCGCGAGCATGCCGAAAAGGGGGAAAGCTTGTACGACATTCCCGACTTCCACCTGACCCCACGTGGGCACGCAGTCACAGCGCAAGCAATCAGTGAGCAGAACATCCTTCGCGGTACTGCGCAAAGCCACCGTTAGCAGCTTCTTTACTGCGCCTTTACGTACAGCGCCCTTTCCTATACAATTCCTCTGTTGCCTTCTCGGACGTGTAACCTTCAACGAGGACTGATGAAGTCGTTTCTGCTCAAGGTCTGGCGCGGCTGGCTGTTCGTTGCCGAGAAGATTGGCAACTTTCAGGGGCGGGTCTTCTTCACCGTATTCTATTTCGTCGCTGTGGCCCCGATCGCGCTGATATTCAAGGCCACCGCTGACCCTCTTTGCATGAAGCGGCGCAACGCCTCGAACTGGCATTCACGGGAGGAGGACGTCGGGCCGCGCACCGTGGAAGCGGCGCGGCAGCAGTACTAGCATGTATATTCTGGGCATCTCCGCTTTTTACCACGACGCCGCCGCCGCGCTCCTCAAGGACGGCCAGCTTGTAGCCGCCGCCGAGGAGGAGCGCTTCTCCCGCAAGAAGCACGACTACAACTTTCCCATCAACGCCATCCAGTTCTGCCTGAAGCAGGGCGGCATTTCGTCCCGCGATCTGGACTACGTCGTCTTCTACGAGAAGCCCTTCCTGAAGTTCGAGCGCATTCTGCTGACCACTCTTCAGACCTTTCCCAAGTCCTGGGGCCTCTTCCGCGAGTCCATGCTGACATGGCTACTGGACAAGCTCTGGGTCAAGGGCCTCATCAAGGACAAGCTGGACATCCCCGCCGACCGCATCCTGTTCTCCGAGCACCACCTCTCGCACGCGGCCAGCGCCTTCCTGTGCTCGCCGTTCCCGGAGGCGGCCATCCTGACGGTGGACGGCGTGGGCGAGTGGGCCACCGCCACCATGGGCGTCGCCAGAGGCAACGACATCAGGCAGCTCCACGAGATACGCTTCCCGCACTCCCTCGGCCTGCTCTACAGCGCATTCACCGCCTTCTTGGGCTTCGAGGTCAACGAGGGCGAGTACAAGGTGATGGGCATGGCCCCCTACGGCCAGCCCCGGTACATGGACAAGGTGTACGAGCTTATCAAGGTGGCCGAGGACGGCAGCTTCTGGATGGACATGCGCTGGTTCACCTACCACCACTCGACGCGCAAGGCCATCGGCAAGAAGTTCGAGCAGCTCTTCGGCACGCCGCGCGACCCGAAGGCCAAGGAGACGATTGACCCCTACTACGCGGACGTGGCGGCCAGCATCCAGAAGGTCACCGAGGAGATCATGCTCAAGCTGGCGCGGCAGGCGCAGCGGGAGACCGGCCTGGACCGCCTGTGCATGGCGGGCGGCGTCGCGCTCAACAGCGTCGCCAACGGACGCATCCTGCGCGAGACGGGAATCAAGGAGCTGTTCATCCAGCCCTCCGCGGGCGACGGCGGCGCCGCCGTGGGCGCGGCCCTGTACGCCTACCATACCCTGCTAGGCAAGCCTCGCCAGTTCGTCATGGAGCATGCCTACTGGGGCGCCGAGCATTCGACGAGCGATACGGCCCAGTTCCTCCGTGACAACAACGTGGCCCACGAGCGCTTCGAGGACGACGAGAAGCTGCTGGACAGGGTGACGGACATGCTGGTCCAGGGCAAGGTCGTGGGCTGGATGCAGGGGCGCTTCGAGTTCGGCCCGCGGGCGCTGGGCAATCGCAGCATCCTGGCCGACCCGCGCCGCGCGGAGATGAAGGACATCGTCAACCGCAAGATCAAGTTCCGCGAGCCGTTCCGACCCTTCGCGCCGTCGGTCATCGCCGAGGAGGCGGAGACCTTCTTCGATCTGCCGAACGCGGCGTCTCACTACCCCGCGCGCTACATGCTGCTGGTGGTGCCCGTGAAGGAGGGCAAGAAGGACGTGCTGCCGGCGATAACGCACGTGGACGGGACGGCGCGCCTCCAGACGGTGCACAAGGACACCAACCCCCGCTACCACCGGCTCATTCAGAAGTTCGGCCAGGCGACGGGCGTGCCCGTGGTCCTGAACACCTCGTTCAACCTGCGGGGCGAGCCGATAGTGAACACGCCCCAGAACGCCATGAGCACCTTCACCCGCAGCGAGATGGACGCCCTGGTGATAGACCGCGTCCTGATCACGAAAGGAAAGTAGCCGTGCGCGCTATCCGTAGCTTCTTTTACAAGTTCACGGTCGTCGGCGAGCTTCTGACGTTCCTCTGGAAGCGCAAGCTCTGGTGGCTCATCCCGATGGTGCTCGTGCTGTTGTTCTTCGGCCTGCTCATGGTGTTCGGCCAGGCCACGGGCATGGGGCCGTTCATCTACACGCTGTTCTAGGCGGGGCGCGACCCTCACCCCTGGTGCCCCCTCTCCCTTCGTCAAGGGAGAGGGGAGCGAATGAGACTGGGGGGCGCAGGCGGATGAGGTATCTGATCTAAGCAAGGACTTGAATTCCGAGCGGCAAAGTACGGGATTTGTTCAAAGGATTAACGAGATAAGACACCAGGCTCCGACGGCTAGCGACGTCCGTCGGTCGCGGAGCGGGGGATGGCGAGGCGAAGCCTTGCGGCCCCGCTACCCGGCGGCGGGCGCGATGCTGCTCTTCTTCCTGCTTTGCCAGCCAAGGTTGGACCGGGCGATATCAAGCGAGAACACTCTGTGATCTTTGCAGTGCACGCAGAGCAGGGTGAGACTCCCGAGAACATCACTCTTCCAGTGGTGGGAACCCGTCCCGGACTTCGCGCACTTCCATTTCCCGTTCTTCAGGTAGGCATCCTTTTCCCGCTTTGCGTTGGAGTTGAACATAAGCTTGCCCCCCTTGACCGAAATGCTTGCCGAATGTGGGATACGAGATGATCCCACGGTACGTTGCGCACTCCTATCTCTGGCGGACCTGGTATGGGTCACAAACGATTGAGAACGGCGGGCTCAATACGCCGAGATATATAAGGGAACGTGCCCGCTTCTAGCGGAATCGGCGGACGCGGCTGCGGCGGCGCGCGGCGCGGCGCTGCTTCTCGCGGGCGGCCTCGCCCTTGGAAACGAAGAAGCGCTTGCTCTTCGCCTCCCGCAGGATGCCGGAGCGCTGGACCAGGGTTGTGAAGCGCTTGAGCAAGCTCTCCTGCGTCTCGCCCTCGCGAAGTTTGACGTCCAAAGGAGACTCCCTTCCTGGGGTCGTGGCGACTTTTACACAACAGTGCGCTAATCCGTAAACCGATTCCCCATTCCGCTCACCCTGAGCGGCTTACAAGTCAACACAAGGCTCTGTAGAGCGGCTATTGCCCGGAAAAAAACAAGGGGCTATGGACAAAACCATAGCCCCTTGTTTCACTTACCGATTTGGGCTGTTAGGCTTTACCGGTAGGACTGCTGCGGGACTTTGCGAAAGCAGTCGCTGCAGTACACGGGCTTGGTGCCGCGTGGCTGAAACGGGACTTGAGTCTGCTTGCCGCACGTCGCACAGACGGCGGGAAACATCTCGCGCCTCTGAGACTGATCGCCGTAGCCGCCGCTGCCCTGCTGGGCCTTGCGGGCGTCGCGACACGTCGAGCAACGCTTGGGCTCGTTCGTGTAGCCGCGCTGTGCGAAAGTCTCCTGCTCGCTGGCGCTAAACGTAAACGTCGCGCCACAATCAACGCAGGTGATAGTCTTGTCAGTGTAGCTCATGATGACCTCCTTCTTTCAATAGTTGGTCCGGGGAGGTCATCCAAGCCGAGGTGAGTCGGGGAGAGGAACCATCGCAGAACCACCGACTCCTATAATACTCTCTTTTCAGGGATAATGCAAGCGGAGGCGCAAGGGGCCGCGCCAGGTGAATGCGCGGCATATCTGCATTCGGCGCGGGGTTTCGGAGGCGGACGCGCGCTCCGCCACGTCACCCGCCGGGACGACGAATGCCATATTCCACGGGGCGGTCCGCGGCTGCCGTAGTACAATACTCCCATCCTTCCGCTTCCTGAGAGGGCAACATGGACGTTGACACCCTGCGCGGCCAGATTCCCGCCCTCCGGCAGGTCATCTACATGAACTGGGGCTGGTCCGGCGCCAAGCCCCAGCCCGTGCTGGACGCCATCGCGCGCCAGATGGCGTTCGAGGCCCAGGAAAGCCCGACGGCGCCCCACGTCCGCACGCAGCAGGACGATGTGCAGGCCCAGGGCACAGTCGCGTTCGCGGGCCTGCTGGGCGCGTCGCCGGAGGAGGTCGCGCTGACCCAGTGCACCACGGAGGGGCTCAACCTGGCGCTCAACGGCCTGCGGCTCCAGCGCGGCGAGCGCATCGTCACCTGCAACCTGGAGCACCCGTCCATCCTCGTGCCCTGCTACCACCTGCGCCACACCGTGGGCGTGGACGTGGAGGTCATTCAACTCGACACGGCGGACGGCCCCGCGGCCGTCCTGTCGAAGTTCGAGGCCGCGCTGCGGCAGCCGACGCGACTGGTGGCGCTCAGCCACATCGTGTATTGCACGGGGCTGCGCCTGCCCCTGCGCGAGATATGCGACGTCGCTCACCGCGCGGGCGCGCTGGTCCTGGTGGACGGTGTGCAGGCGCTGGGGCAGATGCCGGTGGACGTGCACGCGCTGGGCTGCGACTTCTACGCCGTGGGCGGGCAGAAGTGGCTCCTGGGGCCGGACGGCGTCGGCGCGGTCTATATCCGGCGCGAACTGGTGGAGCGTGTCCTGCCGACCATCGTCGGGCCGCACGCGGCGCTGGAGTACGACGCGCGCGGCCGTTTTGTGCCGGACACGTCCCGCGTCCGCAAGTTCGAGGTGTCCACGACGAGTATTCCTCTCTGGGCGGGCATGGTGGCCGCGGCCCGGCTCGTCCAGGACATAGGCGTCGGCGCAATCCACGAGCGCATTGACTATCTGGCGCGCCGCCTCCGAAGCTCACTTGCGCGCGTCCCCGGCCTCACCTTCACCAGTCCCGCCGACCCCGCGGACGGCTGCGGCCTCGTCGCCTTTGCAGTAGAAGGCGTCCCGGCGAAGGAGATAACCGAGGGGATATGGCAGCGCGTCCGGGCCGTGGGGCGCAGCGTGACCTTCCCTCTGGCCACACGCCTCGCCGTGCACGCCTTTAACACGGAAGATGAGATTGACTGGACGGCGCAGGCGGTGTACGAGGCGGCTACTTCCGCGCGGAAGACCGCGAGCGGCTAGCGTCGCGCCTTCAGCGCCTCTAACCCTTGAACGCAGCTCCCTGCCTGAGCGTCTCGCGTAGGGAAGTCCAGAGGAGACGAAGTCCCCTCTGGCGGGGGTCTGGGGGATGGTCTCGTAGCGCCACGCCAGCGTCGCCCTACAGGCCGGCGGGCGCCGACCCCTTCGGAGGCCGGTACTCCTCTACAGCCACCCACCACGAGCGGATGCCGGGCTGAGTGTCCAACTGCAGGGCGTACTCGCCCATGCCGGTGATGGCCTGGTGCTGTTGCGTCTGCTCCGCCAGGACAGCCACCGTCCCGCGCATGCGCACGCGGCTGCCCATTATGCTCTCCGTGATGAGCGCCCAGGAGAGGGTGGCCCCCGTCGTTCCGGCCATCACCCAGACAATCCGCGCCTGCTCCACCAGCCCCACGCGCAGGCGGGGCGTCTTCTCCCGCGCGCCCGTCCCACGAAAGATAGCGGGGCCGCCGTCGTCGAGCCGCGCGGGCGTCCAGAACAGGCGCTCGCGCGCCTCGACGGCCAGCCAGCCGGGCAGGCGGACCAGAGTGTCCTCGGAAGGCGCGGCCATGTCGTCGAGAGCGCAGGCCGCGGGCTCGTTTCCCAGGTAGAGAAGCAGCGACCGCAGATGGAGGGCCAGCAGCACGACCCCTTCGCGTGTGTCCGGCCCCGCCCTCCCAAGCAGCGCCTGAACAAGGCCCTGGACCTGCTCGCGCGTCGCGTGCGTCGGCGCGGCCCCGCTTGCCAGATGTAGCTGGCGCGCCATTCCCGCGTAGCTGAGCCGCGCCTCTGGCGGGGAGCCCGTCTGCGCCCGGTAGCTGTCAAAGCTCAGCAGCGACATCATGTCGTCCGGTGAGATGTCCAGGCTGTGGTAGACCGCCGCGGGCCCGTCCGAGGCGTTCATGCGCTCTGCGGCTCAAAAGGCTCCGGCGCCTGGCTGGTCGCCGCGAATGGCTCGGCGGGGGCGTCGCCGTCGTCGTCGGACGCCGCGACTTCGCTGAAGGCCATGCTCCAGAGGCGGGCGTACAGGCCGTCCTGGGCCAGCAGGTCGGCGTGGCGGCCCTCCTGCACGATGTGGCCTTCGTCCATGACCACGATGCGGTCGGCGTCGCGGACGGTGCTGAGGCGGTGGGCGATGATGACGGAGGTGCGCCCGCGCAGCAGCGTCTTGAGCGCCCTCTGGATGGCGTGCTCCGTGCCCGTGTCCACGCTGGCGGTGGCCTCGTCCAGAATGAGGATGCGCGGGTCGGCCAGGAGCGCCCGCGCGAAGCTCAGGAGCTGGCGCTGGCCCGTGCTCAGATTGATGCCCCGCTCGCCGACGGAGGTGTCATACCCTCTGTCCAACCGCCAGATAAAGTCGTGGGCGCCCACCGCTTTCGCCGCTTCTTCAACCTCCGCGTCCGTGGCGTTCAACCGGCCGTAGCGGATGTTCTCTCTGACCGACCCGGAGAACAGGAACGGCTCCTGCAGCACCATGGCCATCTGCCGCGCCAGGGAGCGGCGGGTCGCTGCGCGCACGTCGTGGCCGTCCACGGTGACGCGGCCGGCAGTTGCGTCGTAGAAGCGTGCGATGAGGGCGGCGATGGTGGTCTTGCCCGCGCCCGTGGGGCCCACCAGGGCCACCGTCTCGCCGGGGCGGACCGTCAGATCGATGCCGTGCAGCACCTCCACCTCAGGGACGTAGCTGAAGCGCACGCCCTCAAAGCGGACATCGCCACGGATGGGCGGTAGGTCGCGTGCGTCCGGCGCGTCCACAACCTCCGGCCTGGTGTCCAGCAGGCGGAAGATGCGCTCGCCCGCCACCATGGCCCGCTGGAACTCCGAGTACTGCATGGTCAGGTTGCGGACGGGGTCGAAGAAGCGCTGCACGTACAGGGCGAAGGCGACCAGCGTGCCCACGGCCAGCGCGCCCTGGAGCACACGCATGCCTCCCACGACGAGCACGAGGGCGGTGGCGACAGCCACCAGCAGCTCGACGAGGGGGAACAGGGCGGACGAAACGCGCGCGGAGTGGAGGTTAGCGTCCCGATGTCCGCGGTTCGTCTCATCGAAGCGCCGCAGGTTCTCCTCCTCACGCCGGAGGCTCTGGACAACGCGCACGCCGGAGATGTTCTCCTGCAGGGCGGCGTTCACCATGGCCAGGGCGGTGCGCACGCGGGTGTAGGCGCGGCGGGCGTGTCCTTGCCATACGGCCATGACGGCCACCAGGACAGGGATGACGGTCATGATGAGCAACGCCAACTGCAAGTCCATAAGCAGCACGGCGACCACCACCCCGACCAGGCCCAGGAAGTCGCCCACGGTCATAATGGCCGTGGTGACGAACTCCTGAAGCTGCTGCACATCGTTCTGCACGCGGGACATGACGCGTCCGACGGCGTGGCGGTCGTAGTAGCTGAGGGAAAGCTGTTGCAGGTGGTCGAACAGGCCGGTCCGCAGGGCGTACAGCACCTTCTGGCCCATGTCGGCCAGCAGGAGCTGGTGCGCGTAGGATGTCCCCGCGTTCACCAGAACGGTGACTACGAGGGCCAGCGAGATGGCGGTCAGGCCGGGGACGTCCTTTGCGGCCACGAACCGGTCAATCGCTTGGCCGATGAGCCACGGCGTGGCGACGCCGGTAAGGGTGGCGACGAGCATGAAGCCCGTGCCCCACGCAAGCTGCGGCTTGTGAGGCTGGAGGTAGGGGAGGAGGCGCATGACCACCTGCTGGTCATAGACCTTGCCCAGACGTTCGTCATCTTCCCCCCCTGCCAGGGAGCCGTGCCAGTGTGTCATACGACTCAATTATATATCCCGCACGATGACGTCCATGCCTCCGCGATGCCTGCGCCTGTGAGCAGTACCCGGTCAAAGGCCACGGTCGGCCCCGACATTGTGCGCCGTCCGGTTGTTAACCCACTCGTAACGTCGGCGCAACAGACGTGAAACCTTTCGGATTCATAATGGGCCTTGTGCTCAAAATAATTGAGGCGTGCCCCGCGGCCCAGCCGACGCCTGTCCCGGCAGTCGCCTTCAAGTAGCGCCAGACGGGGTCCGGCCCGCCGGGGCACATTGAAAAAGGGTGAGATTTTACAAACACGTAACATTCCCGTAACGCGTCGGAAAAGGACAGGGCGCACAATAGGGTTAGTAGACCCGATTCTCACTATAGCGCACCGGAAGGAGGACAGATATGGAAACAGCCATCGCTCTCCTGGCCTTCGTCGCCCTGCTCGTCACGTGGGTCGTCGCGCCCATCCGTGAGCGGAAGTCCGGCGCTTAGACTAGAACTGAAACGCGCCAGTGTGGGCCGGAGGGCGCGGCGCAAGCTGGAGTCCTCCGGCCCTCGCTGTGTCAACGAAAGGTGCTGAATGGCTGTCCTCGTCCTGCAGAACATCGCGTGCGAAGGCCCTGGCCTTCTCGCGACGGCCCTGGAAGCCAGGGGCGTTTCGACCCACATAGTGCGGATGGGGCAGGACGGATCGCTGCCCAGCATAGCGTCTTACCAGGGGCTGGTGACGCTGGGTGGGCCGATGAACGTGGACGAGGGGGAGCGCCATCCGTTTCTTCGGGACGAGGTCAAGGTGCTCCAACAGGCCCTTCGCGCGGGTGTGCCGGTCCTGGGCATTTGCCTGGGCGCTCAACTCCTGGCGAAGGCCCTGGGGGCGCGGGTGTTCCCCGCCAGGGCCAGAGAGATCGGCTTCTCGCGGGTGCAGCTCACCGAGGAAGGGGGACGTGACCCCCTATTCAGGACGCAGGGACGTTTTATGACGGTGTTCCAGTGGCACGGCGATACATTTGACCTCCCGAGGGACGCGGTGAGCCTGGCATCCTCTGCGGTCTGCCCGCAGCAGGCCTTCCGCTACGGTCGCGCGGCCTACGGGCTCCAGTTCCATCTGGAGGTGACGCCGGGCATGGTGGCCTCCTGGGTACGTGAGTATCCCCATGACCTGGCCATGGCCGGGCTTGAGGATAGAGGCCAGAGCCTGGTCGCGGAGGCGCGCACGCGCGCGCAGGACCTGGCGCAGCAGGCGGGGGAGGTGTTCGGCGCATTCGCAACACTCGTCGAAGGGCGGCGGAGCGAGCGGGTGCGTAACATGGATGTTACACGTTTGTAACATTTGCGTAACAACGCGGAGCGATAATGCAGTGGAGTCCTCAATCGCCTCCGCTGGGACGATATAGAGAGCGCAAAAACAGGAGGTTTACCCCCATGGCAAAGGCTTCCGCCACGACGTCAAAGAAAACGCCCGCGCAGGTGATTGAGTTCTGCAAGCGGAACTCAATCAACATCATTGACCTGAAGTTCCCGGACCTGCCGGGCACCATGCAGCACTTCTCCATTCCTCTGCAGGAGATGAACGAGGAGTTGTTCGAGGAAGGCACCGGGTTTGACGGTTCCAGTATCCGGGGTTTCCAGCACATCCAGGAGAGCGACATGCTACTCATCCCGGACCCGGAGACGGCGGTCGTTGATCCCGTCCTGGAAATCCCCACCCTCACCATGATATGCGACGTGAAGGACCCCGTCACCCAGGGGCCGTACAGCCGTGACCCGCGCTACATCGCTCGGAAGGCTGAGGCCTACCTGAAGAAGAGCGGCCTGGCGGATACCAGCTACTGGGGCCCGGAGGCGGAGTTCTTCGTGTTCGACTCGGTCCGCTTCGACTACACCGACCATAGCGGCTTCTACTTCGTGGACTCCGCGGAGGGCATCTGGAACTCCGGCGCGGAGAACGAGGACGGCCACAAGAACCTGGGGTACCGGCCACGCCACAAGGAGGGCTACTTCCCCGTCCCTCCCGCCGACATGCTTCAGGACTTCCGCTCGGAAGTCATCCTCAAGATGCTGGATGCGGGCCTTCCCATCGAAAAGCATCACCACGAAGTATCCACCGCTGGCCAGGGCGAGATTGGCCTCCGGTACGGCACTCTGACCCGGACGGCCGACAACCTGATGATGTTCAAGTACATCCTCAAGAACGTCGGACGGAAGCATGGCAAGACGGTCACCTTCATGCCCAAGCCCCTCTTTGGCGACAACGGGACGGGCATGCACACGCACCAGAGCCTCTGGAAGAACGGGACCAACCTCTTCTATGACGAGGCCGGCTACGCCATGCTGAGCGACACGGCCCTTCACTACATAGGCGGCCTGTTGAAGCATGCGCCCGCCTTGCTGTCCATCTGCGCGCCGACCACCAACTCCTATCGCCGCCTGGTTCCCGGCTACGAGGCGCCTGTGAAGCTGGCCTACTCCGCCCGGAACCGGAGCGCGGCTGTCCGCGTGCCCATGTACTTCACCTCGCCCAAGGCGCGACGCATTGAGTTCCGGCCTCCGGACCCCTCCTGCAACCCTTACCTCGCCTTCGCAGCCATGCTGATGGCGGGCATTGACGGAGTCGTCAACAAGATCGACCCCGGCAAGCCCGCGGAGAAGGACCTCTACGAGTTGTCCGCCGCCGAGTCGGCCAAGATCAAGGAGGTGCCGGGCAGCCTGGACGAGGTGCTGGACGCGCTGGAGAAAGACAACGAGTTCATGCTGCGCGGCGGCGTGTTCACCAAGGACTTCATCTCCACCTGGCTGAATATAAAGCGCAAGGAGTGTGACGCTGTCCGCCTGCGGCCTCACCCCTACGAGTACTTCATGTACTTTGACGCCTAGCCCAGGACATAAGGGGTCCCGGAAGGGGGCTGGAACTCCAGCCCCCTTCCCTTTTTCCGTGGCTTGGCGTTTCCCGTCACGCGCGGCCTGGAGGTACTCCTAGCTATTCTCCCTTGCGCCAAACTTTGACAGAATTCTCACAATAAGCTAGACTGATCGGTACACTTCGCCCCGCGAACGGAAGGGCGGCATTTTCTCGCTGTAGGGTGACGACATGCTCAAAAAAGACAAGGAAGCCAAAGAGTACGTCCTCCGGATGGCCAAGGAGAATGACATCAAGTTCATTCGCCTGTGGTTCACCGACATCCTGGGCCACCTGAAGAGCTTCGCCATCACCGTCGAGGAGCTGGAGGCCGCCCTGACCGAGGGCAAGGGCTTCGACGGCTCCTCCATTGAGGGGTTCGTCCGCATTGACGAGAGCGACATGCTTGCCTTGCCGGACCCCAATACCTTCCGCATCCTGCCCTGGCGGCCCAAGCAGAAGGGTGTGGCGCGCATGTTCGCCGACATCCTCACGCCTGACATGAAGCCCTTTGAGGGCGACCCGCGCTACGTTCTGAAGCGCAACCTCTTGAAATCGTCGGAGTTGGGCTATACCTACTACGTCGGCCCCGAGCTGGAATATTTCTACCTGAAGGCCGCCGATAACCCCGAGCCTCTTGACCAGGCCGGCTACTTTGACCTGATTCCACCGGACATGGCGTCAGACCTGCGGCGCGAGACGGTGCTGACCCTGGAGGAGCTGGGCATCCCGGTGGAGTACAGCCACCATGAGGTCGCGCCCAGCCAGCATGAGATAGACCTGCGCTACACGGATGCTCTGACCATGGCGGACAACGTCATGACCTACCGGCTGGTGGTCAAGCAGATAGCCCAGGAGCATGATGTGTACGCCACTTTCATGCCCAAGCCCATCTTCGGCGTCAACGGCAGCGGCATGCATGTCCATCAGTCGCTCTTCAAGGGCGGGCGCAACGCCTTCTATGACGCCAAGGCGTCTCACCACTTGTCCAAGATGGCGCGGTCCTTCATCGCAGGGCTGCTGCGCCACGCGCAGGAGCTTACCCTGGTCACCAACCAGTGGGTCAACTCCTACAAGCGCCTGGTGCCGGGTTACGAGGCGCCGGTCTATCTCTCTTGGGCATGGCGCAACCGCTCCGACCTCATCCGCGTGCCCGAGTACAAGCCAGGCAAGGAAGAGGCCACGCGCATCGAGTATCGGTCGCCGGACCCGGCCTGCAGTCCGTACCTGTGCTTCTCCGTCATGCTCGCGGCCGGTCTTGACGGGGTGAAGAACGGGTGGGAGCCTCCTGAGCCTGTGGAGGAAAACGTCTACAAGATGCCGGAAGAGGAGCGCAAGAGGCGCGGCATAGGCACCCTGCCCGCCAGCCTTGGCGAGGCCATCGCGCTGGCCGAGAAGAGCCAGCTTCTGCGCGAAGCCCTGGGCGACCACGTGTTCGACAGCTTCATCGAGAACAAGAAAATCGAGTGGGACTTGTACCGTAAGCAGGTGACGGACTACGAGATCAAGCGTTACCTGCCCATCCTGTAGCAGTCAAGCACTGGTCTTCAGACTCTGGCTTCACCGCCCGGGCGCCGAGGGGAGGAAACGGCGAGGGCGGCGGTCCCTCTTTTGGCGTTAAGGAACGGAGCAATGCTGAACTCTGCGCAACCTCAACCGGAAGGTCTCCTTTATCATCCTGACCTGGAGCACGACGCCTGTGGCGTCGGCTTTGTCGCGGATATCTCCGGTCACCGGAGTCACGGCATCCTGGAGAAGGCCGTCGAGTCCGTCGTTAATCTGACGCACCGTGGCGCTGTCTCCTCCGACATGAAGACCGGCGACGGCGCCGGTATCCTGACCCAGGTCCCGCATAAGCTTTTGTCACGGGACCTGGAGAAGCAGAGCGTGCGTCTGCCGCGGCCCACGGACCTGGCCGTGGGTATGCTGTTCCTCCCCCGCGACGCCGGCGCCCGCGAGCGCTGCCAGCAGATCGTCGAGCAGGTGGCCGCGCGGAACGCCCTGCGCCTTCTGGCCTGGCGTGACGTTCCCGTTGACCCCAGCGTCCTGGGCGCGCAGGCTCTGGCCACCCAGCCGGTCGTCCGGCAGGCGCTCCTGGGGCGCCCGGACGGGCTGAGCGACGCGGCCTTCGAGCGGACTCTGTACCTGGCGCGCAAGCAGATAGAGCGGCAGGTGGCGGACGCGGGCATCCCTGATTTCTACGCTCCCTCCTTCTCGCACCAGACCGTGGTGTACAAAGGCCTCTTCGTAGCGCCCCAGCTTGCGGCGTTCTACGAGGACCTGCGGGACAAGTCATTTGCCGTGTCGCTGGCCGTCTTCCATCAGCGGTACAGCACGAACACGTTCCCTAACTGGTATCTGGCCCAGCCCTTCCGCTTCGTGGGCCACAACGGAGAGATCAACACCCTCCAGGGCAACCGCAACTGGATACGCGCCCGGGAGCCGCAGATGCGGTCCCAGGTCTGGAAGGAGCGCGTCGCCGACCTGCGGCCCCTCATCCAGCCCGGCGGCAGCGACTCCGCGAACCTGGATAACGCCCTTGAGGCCCTGGTCATGTCCGACAGGGACATCCTCCACGCCATGACCATGATGGTGCCGGAGGCGTGGGAGAATATGCCCAACCTGGACCCCGCCTGGCACGCCTTCTACGAGTACCATGCGTGCATATCCGAGCCTTGGGACGGTCCCGCGGCCCTTGCCTTCAGCGACGGCGTGGTCGTGGGTGCGTGCCTGGACAGGAACGGGCTGCGGCCCGCCCGCTACAAGGTCGCGGACGACGGCATCGTCAGCATGGCCTCCGAGGTAGGCGTCATTGACATGGACGACCGGCACGTCATCCGCAAGGGGCGCCTGGGCCCCGGCGAGATGATCGCGGTGGACACCCGCAAGGGCGTGCTCCTGACCAACAGGGAGATTAAGGACGCCCTGGCTGGTCGGCGGCCCTACGGGGAGTGGGTCAACCGCCGCCTGTTTCGCCTGGCGGGCTTCCAACCCGAGGCCACGGACGGCCACATGCTGGGCCAGGAGCCTGATCTGCTGCGCAGGCAGAGCGCCTTCTCCTATACCACGGAGGAGCTGAATTTGGTCCTCAAACCCATGTTCGTGGAGGGCAAGGAGCCTATCGGCTCCATGGGCGACGACACACCGCTTGCTATCCTGTCCCGCAAGCCTCGCCTGCTGTACGACTACTTCAAGCAGAAGTTCGCCCAGGTGACCAACCCGCCCATTGACCCGCTGCGCGAGCAGATCGTCATGTCTCTGAACACCTACCTGGGCGCGCGCCACTCGCTGCTGGAGGAGTCCGAGCAGCACGCCAAGCTTATCCACCTCTCCAGCCCGATCCTGTTCAACGACGACCTGGCCAGACTCCGCGCCATCCGGGACCCGGCTTTCCGCTTTACTACCCTGAACGCGGTCTTCCCGGCGGCGGACGGCCCCGCCGGCCTGGGCAAGGGGCTGGCCGCCCTGTGCAAGGCCGCCAGCGAGGCGGTGGACGCGGGCTACAGCATTCTTGTGCTGAGCGACCGGAAGGTGGATGTGGCGCAGGCCCCTGTCCCCATGGCGCTGGCCGTGGGCGCCGTCCACCACCACCTCATCCGCGAGGGCAAGCGCATGCACGCCAGCATCATCGCGGAGACGGGGGAAGCGCGCGAGTACCACCACTACGCTGTGCTGCTGGGCTACGGCGCCAGCGCTGTCAATCCCTACCTGGCCCTGGAGACCATCTACGATGGGGTCAACAAGGGTGAGGATGAGAACATCACGCTGGAGCAGGCCCTCAAGACGTACAGGAAGTCGGTGGAATCCGGCATCCTGAAGATCATGTCCAAAATGGGCATCTCCGCCGTGTCGGGCTATATCGGCGCGCAGATATTTGAGGCTATCGGCCTGTCCCAGGACCTGGTGGAGGAGTGCTTCACCGGCACCACCTCCTGGATAGGCGGCGCCAGCCTGGACGATCTGGCGAAGGATGTCCTTGCGCGGCATAAGAGGGCCTATCAGGCCACCAACGGCCACGGCTTGGACGACTACGGCTATTTCCGGTTCCGCAAGGACGGCGAATACCACGCGAACAACCCGTTCGTCGTCCGGGCGCTGCACCAGGCGGTGATATCGGGCAAGTACGAGGACTACCAGGCCTTCACACAGATCATCTACGGGCAGCGGCTGAAGGACCAGCCCACCGCGCTGCGGGACCTGCTGGTGTTCAAGTCAGACAGGCATCCCGTCCCGGTGGACGATGTGGAGCCGGTGGACAGCATCATGCGGCGCTTTGAGACCGCCGCCATGTCCCTGGGAGCGCTGTCGCCGGAGGCGCACGACGCGCTGACCATCGCCATGAACCGCATCGGCGCGCGCTCGAACACCGGCGAGGGCGGCGAGGACCCCACGCGCTACCACATGACCCGCGGCGGCGACAGCCTGAACTGCAAGATAAAGCAGGTGGCCTCCGCCCGCTTCGGCGTCACGACGGAGTACCTGGTGAACGCGGAGACGCTCCAGATCAAGATGGCCCAGGGGTCCAAGCCCGGCGAGGGCGGCCAACTCCCCGGCCACAAGGTGGTGGAGCATATCGCCCGGCTGCGCCACGCCACGCCCGGCGTTCCGCTCATCTCGCCGCCGCCGCACCACGACATCTACAGCATCGAGGACCTGTCGCAGCTCATCTACGACCTGAAGATGGTGAACCCGCGCGCCAGAGTGAACGTGAAGCTCGTCGCCGAGGCGGGCGTGGGCACCATCGCCGCGGGCGTCGCGAAGGCCTACGCCGACGAAATCCTCATCAGCGGCCATGACGGCGGCACGGGCGCCTCGCCCCTCAGCTCCATCAAGAACGTGGGCAGCCCGTGGGAGCTGGGACTCTCGGAGACGCAGCAGGTGCTGGTGATGAACGACCTGCGCGGCCGCGTCACCCTCATCACGGACGGGGGCCTCAAGACTGGCCGTGACGTGGTGATAGCGGCGTGCGTGGGCGCGGAAGGGTACGGCTTCGGCACGATGGCGGTCATCGCGGCGGGCTGTAAGATGGCGCGGCAGTGACACCTCAACACCTGCCCCGTTGGGGTAGCGACGCAGAAGCCGGAGCTCCGGAAGAAGTTCTGGGGCACCCCGGAGATGGTCATCCATTACTTCACATTTGTCGCCATGGAGGTGCGGGAGCACCTGGCCCGCCTGGGCTACCGGAGCCTGGACGAGGTTATCGGCCGGACTGACCTGCTTCAGGCGGTGCCCCTGGCGGAGTACCCCAAGGCCTACGCCCTGGACTTGAAGCGCCTCCTGGCGGACCCGGACCCCTCGCGCACGCGGCCACGCAAGCGGGTGCAGCCGCGGAACGACCGGCCCGGCGATGTCCCGCTGGACAACCGCATCCTGAAGGACGCCGCGCCCAGCCTGGAGGCCGGGACTCCTGTGCAGCTTGCCTATCGCATTCGCAACGAGAACCGCACCGTGGGCGCTCGTGTGGCGGGAGCCATCGCGCTCAAGCATGGCGATAAGGGCCTGCCGGAGAACACCATCAGCATCCAGTTCGATGGGACAGCGGGGCAGAGCTTCGGCGCGTTCCTGGCGAACGGCATGCGCCTGGTGCTGCGCGGCGAGGCCAACGACTACGTGGGCAAGGGGATGACCGGTGGGGAGATCGTGATCGTGGCGCCGGAGCACGCGGCCTTTGTGCCCAGCGAGAACGTCATCATCGGCAACACCGTGTTGTACGGCGCCACCGGGGGCCAGCTCTTCGTGGCGGGCCGCGCCGGGGAGCGCTTCGCCGTCCGCAACAGCGGCGCGATAGCGGTCGTGGAAGGCGTGGGCAACCACGGCTGCGAGTACATGACCGGCGGCATAGTCGTCGTCCTCGGCGAGACGGGCGTGAACTTCGGGGCTGGCATGTCGGGCGGCATCGCCTACGTCCTGGACGAGGCGGGCGAGTTTTCGAAGCGCTTCAACCCGGAGCTGGTGCAGATAGAGCGCGTGAAAGACGCGGAGGATGCGGAGATGCTGAAGTCGCTCCTGACCAAGCATCACGTCCTGACGGGGAGCAAGCGCGCCGCCGAGATTCTGGATGGCTGGCAGCGCTGCCAGCCCAAGTTCTGGAAGGTCTTCTCCAACGTGCCCGTCGCCAAGACGCGCC
This sequence comes from Dehalococcoidia bacterium, assembly GCA_030648205.1. Taxonomy (NCBI): domain Bacteria; kingdom Bacillati; phylum Chloroflexota; class Dehalococcoidia; species Dehalococcoidia bacterium. Next base: position 30,819 of record JAUSIH010000049.1, read on the forward strand.
CCAGTGATGTGCTGCGGCGCGACCTCATGCCGGTCGCGGAGCGCAAGGCATAAGGCGCATCGGGCCTCCCTCGTAATCGCTGGAAGAAGCCCCAGCCGTACGGCTGGGGCTTCTTGTCTTCTCACCATGTCCCAACCGCTCAGATGGGCCCGTACACGTTTTGATCTCGTCCGGAAACATGGGAGACAGTTGCAAGGAGAGAAGAAGAGGGGACATCCTTGTCTTTCCCACGGGTGCGCTTGACACGTTGGACGACGGGTGTATATTGGCAGCGTGCAGAGGAGATTATGTCGATCCGTATAAAACACCGTGATAAGAGCAGCGCCGCGACGCAACAGCCTGAAATGCTCTTGGTTGCGACCGAATCGGCTCTGCTTTCAAAGGTGTCTTATATGGCTCGCACAACAGTATTTTGAGTATCATGCGGGTCGATATAAACAATGTTAGCGCAGACGATAAGGAGAAACACGCATGAGCAGTCCAAGTAATGTGCTCGATGTCCTGCGGCAATTGATAACCGCGCCATCTCTGGCACAGGCCCGTCAGCTTGAGTCTGCCCTCCGCGCAGCCGGGTTCTCCTCTCGTCTTTTTGGCCGCCTCAATCAGAAGTCTTCAATTGATGCCGCCGCCGAGAGTGACCGTGGAATCGTAGAGCGCATCGCCAACTCGTTTGATGCATCCTTGACAGCAGCCCGAAAACTCGCAGGCCTAGACCGGAGTGAAGTTACACTTACTCCTCGCATTGCAGCACAAAGGTTCCTGAATGCGAACACGGATAGCTGCATATGGGAACCACAAAGACCTGAGATATCTTTTGGCAAACCGGCCGTGCAATTCTGGTCTGACGACAGCGTCACACATCTCCGCTTCCAAAAGTATCACGCACCCGAGGGACTGGTCACAGTACTCGTTCAAGACACATCGTTGGGCATCGCTAGGGACAAGATGGCAACGACTATTCTTGACCTAAATAGTGACGACAAACTGAAGACATTTGAAGCGATTGGCCAGTTTGGTCATGGAGGCAGCAGCGCATTGGCGTTCTGTGAGCTTTGTCTTATCTTGACGGCTCCTCGGTTTGAATTCAGCAGACGGGAATTCTACTGGACACTCATTTTCCTCGAGCAAGAGGGCGAAGCGTCAAAGCAGTCCACAGTGAGAAAATGGTTCTGTTCAGACGACCATTTGCCTCTTGCAGACAGCCTCGATGCAATCCCGCAGATTGCCCACTGTTTTCCCGGAACTTCAACATGGCACTATGGCTATAATCGTGGCTCATGGCTGAAGACTCCTGTAGGTACTCATCAAGACACACCTGCTGGTCGTCTCGGAAGGCTGTTCTTCTCTTATCCCCTTCCTTTTGAGATTCGCGGAGAACTTGCCAGAGGGGACACACCCACTGGCGTGCGAACAATTAAAGGCGCTTACTATCGCTTGTTGGAAGACAGAGATGGTGACGTCAATGTGGTTGAGTACCGTTCAGGTGAAAAATCGGAAACACTGCGTGTTGAACGTGTCGATTATGGATCATTCAGCGTTTACGTGTTTGTGCTACGCGACCACGGTCGCGTCCGTAATTATGTCGACAATCAGCACCCTGTGATCATTACGCTGAACGGTCAGAATCACGGCGAAATGACACCAAAGCTTCTTGTTGACGCAAACTTAACTGAAATCTCCGCAAGTGCCATCGTCGAAGTGAGACTTGACGGTCTAGATGAGGAGGCTCTCAAAAACATCATCTCCAATTCTCGGGAAAGTCCAAAGAACTCACCATTTACCCGCGCGCTCAAAAAACGGGTCGAGGAACTATTGTCTGAAGATGAGGCGCTGCTGGCGATCGAGCATAGGCGTCAGGAAGCAAAAGCGCAACAATCCAGCGAGGACTTGAATCGGAAGATTTCAGTATTTCTTGCGGCAATTCTCTCCGATGCAGCGGCTGGTCCGGCAGAGGCTGTGGGCGGTGGCGACCCCGGCAAGAAAGGCGTTCGAGGCAATCCTCGCCCGGAGATTCCGCCCCGTGATCCACCCCAAATTTTTGCGTTCATATCACCGGCGGGCGTGTTTGTGCCCGAGGGAACAGCGAAGATGCTGAAGTTCAAGAGCGACGCACGACCTCCGAAGTATTCATTTCATGGGGACAATCCACGCTGTTTCGCCCGTCTGACAGGAGCGGAACAGCGGCTGTCTCAACTCTCGATCACGGGGAAAGCGGACATTGACGGTCGCGGATATGGCTCTGTGACCCTCGCGTGCCTTGAGTCTCCAAAGGTTCCTGTCTCGGGTAACGAAAGCGCTGGGGAGATCGAAATAGTTCTTCAAACCACAGACGGACGGACGTTGAGCGCCAAGCTTGCTGTTGGAGTTGCCCCCAAGCCAAAGGAGCATGAGCGCAAACGCAAACAGTCTGTACGTCCGCAGATCACTTTCTGCGCAGCAAATGATGCGGACAAGGAATCCTTGAAGGACTTGCTATTCGAAAAGAAGATCGCTCCCCTGCCTGCTTCACTTGAGAAGTACCGCGAATTACTGAGCATTCCAGATAACGAATCTGCGTACTGGGGTGAGAAGACCGAGCGCGAAGGAGAAAGTTGGCTAATTGTTGACATCAATGTTGGGCATCCCCGACTCGTTGATCTCTTGAAGGCCTGTACAACAGCAGAAGAGCGCGTCCGAATGAAAGAGCGTATTGTCGAAGACATCGTGCTCGACTGCTATCAGCACGCGTTCCGATTGGACGAAGTACCCGAGGTTGTCCATGAGCAAGTGGTAACAGAAACGGACAACGTGTCTCGTGTCTCTGAGATGTGTTTGAACTTCGACAAATCAATTCGCATGGCGAGAGAAAGAGGGCGGCGAAATGACAAGATGTGATTGGCGCTAACGTCGCGAGTAGAGTCCCCGATCGTGGTGGGTTTTCCCTAGGGCTGTGGAAGCGAACGGGTCGTCAGCGGTCGCCGGTCAGTCCCTGGCGGATGCGCACCCTTCCTGAAACGCCAGACGCCGGATACTGAGTGTCCGGCGTCTTTTCTTACCTTGGGCTTCCTCTACGCTCCCGGACCGATTGGCAGCGGACGGATGCGGACCCGTGTCTCGTCAAACACCACAACGCAGCCCTTCTTGAGCGCCGTTTCCAGGTTTGGCAAATTGGCAAGGAGCACGCGCAGTTGCTTCACGGGACTGCGGGTGGAGCGTCCACGAAAAAGGACTACGGAGGGGTTTGATTCCTGGCGCAGCGCAAGGAGAGTGCCGAAGTCAGTGTCCGCTGAGACTATGGCGCGATGTTCAGACGCCGCCCGGGTAAAGATACCCGCGTCTGTGGCGGCCTGCATCTTGTACTCGCGGACGTGGACCGCGTCATGACCCGCTGTCCGCAGACCGCCAGCGATCAGCGGCGACAGGGCGTTGTCAATGAGAAACTTCACGCCTGTGAGAGCAGCGGCAACTCGCGTTCTCGCACCGCTTCCGCTGCGTAGCGCAGGGCTTCCCGAATATCCGCAGGCTTCAGGTCAGGGTACGCCTTCAATATCTCCCGCGCGGTCATGCCCTCGGCGACCATGCCAACGACCGTGGCGACGGGAATGCGCAGCCCGCGAATGCACGGCACGCCGTCCATCTGATCGGACTTGACTGTGATACGCGTGAACTTCATTTCTCATCCACCATCTTTATTATAGCCGTCTATCCCTCCACTCGCTCCAGAGGCGCGTAGCTCAGCAGCAGCTTCTTCAGCCCCGCCGTCTTGAACACCACCGTCACCTCGTGGTCGCCGCTCCGCAAGGCGGAGCAGCTCACCACGACGCCCTCGCCGAAGGTGGCGTGGCGCACGTGGTCGCCGGCGCGGTACGTCGCGGCGGGCGCCGCGGCCCCCGCCGTCTCCGCGGGCGCGCTGCTCGTCGCGGGCTTCTGCGGCGCGGCGACGGTCCGCCACCCGGACTCGGGCAGCAGGCTGCGCGCCACGCCCTCCCGCGTGGTCACCAGCTCCCGCGGGATGTCGCGCAGGAACCGCGACGGCCCGCTCTCGCCCACGGCGCCCATGAACGCGCGCCGGTAGGCCCGCACCAGGAAGAGCTGCTCTTTGGCGCGCGTCATGCCGACGTAGAAGAGACGCCGCTCCTCCTCCATTTCCGACGGGTCCTCCAGGCTGCGGCTGTGCGGCAGCAGGCCCTCCTCCGTCCCGACGATGAACACGACGGGGAACTCCAGCCCCTTGGCCTGGTGCAGCGTGATGAGCGTCACCGCGTCACGCTTCTCGTCCATGTTGTCCGTGTCCGAGACCAGCGCCACCCCTTCCAGGAAGTCGGCCAGCCCCCTTTCCGGGCCGAGGTGCTGGTATTCGCTGGCCACCGTGCGCAGCTCGCGCACGTTCTCCCACCGCTCCTCGCCGTCATCCTCTTCCAACAGGTGCTTGCGGTAGCCCGTCGCCCGCGCCACCTCGTCCAGGAGCTGCACCACGTCCTGCTCCTTGCCGCCCGCGACAAGCCCGTCCATCAGCTCCACGAAGTTGGTGATGGCGACGGTCGTGCGCGGGTGGAAGGGGTGCTCCACGGGCGTTTCGGCGTTACGCGAGGCGGCCACCGCCTGCATGGCGGCGTAGAGGGGCAGGCCCTGGCCCTTGGCCCATCGTGAAAGATCGTCCAGGGTCTTCTCGCCGATGCCCCGGTTGGGCACGTTCACCACGCGGGCCAGGCTCACGTCGTCCCAGGGGTTGTGGATGAGCCGCAGGTAGGCAAGCGCGTCTTTGACCTCGCGGCGCTGGTAGAACTTGGTCGCGCCCACCAGCCGGTATGGCAGGCCGTGGCGCAGGAACGCCTCCTCCACCGCGCGCGACTGGGCGTTGACCCGGTACATCACCGCGAAGTCGCCAGCCTTGTGCCGCCCCGCTTTCACCTGCCGCTCGACTTCGCCGACGACGAACTGGGCCTCCTCCTGCTCGTTGTACGCCTCCACGAGGGCGACGCGCGCCCCCGGCGGGTTCTCCGTCCACAGGTTCTTGGCCTTGCGCTGCTTGTTCGCCGCGATGACCTGGTCCGCCGCCTTCAGGATGGTGCCGGTGGAGCGATAGTTCTGCTCCAGATAGACCACCTTCGCCTCGGGATAGTCCTTCTCGAAGTTCAGGATGTTGCGGATGTCCGCCTGCCGCCACGAGTAGATGGACTGGTCGGGGTCGCCGACGACGCAGATGTTGCGCCACTTGCCCGCCATGAGCCGCGCCAGGGAATACTGGACGATGTTCGTGTCCTGGAACTCGTCTATGAGCACGTGCGTGTAGCGGCTCTGGTAGCGGGCCAGGACATCCTGCTTCTGCTGGAACAGGCGCACCGTCCTGACCAGCAGGTCGTCGAAGTCCAGTGCCTTCTGCTGGGCCAGCAGCGCCTCGTAGGCCTGGTACACCCGCAGGACGATCTCGTCGTAGTAGCTGCCCTTGCGCTTCCCGAACTCCTCCACGTCTATGAGTTGGCTCTTGGCGGCGGAGATGGCTGACAGGATGGCCCGCGGGGGGTGCCGCTTGCTGTCCACGCCCGCTTCGTCCAGCGCCCGCTTGAGAACGGACAACTGGTCCTCGCCGTCGTAGATGCTGAACGCGGGGTCCAGGCCGATGTGCTTGCCCTCGCGGCGCAGGATGCGCGCGCAGATGGCGTGGAATGTGCCCAGCGTGAGGTCTTCCACTCCGGCGGGCCCCAGAATGGCGAGCAGCCGGTCGCGCATCTCCTTCGCCGCCTTGTTGGTGAAGGTGACCGCCAATATGCGGTACGGCGTCACGCCGCACACTTTGACCAGGTAAGCGATGCGGTGAACGATGACCCGCGTCTTGCCGCTGCCCGGCCCCGCGATGATGAGGAGCGGCCCTTCGATGTGCTGGACGGCGTCGCGCTGGGCGGGGTTGAGTCCTGCCAGGATGTCCATGTTTCGTGTTGTGGCCTTCTGGTGTATCCTTACCCTGCGATTATAGCAGGCGGCGTAGGAGAGGCGCGGGTATGACATACGACTTCCGGGGCAAGGTGGCGCTGGTGACGGGCGCGGGCGGACGTCGCGGCATTGGACGGGCGACGGCGCTGCGCCTGGCGCGGGACGGCGCGGACGTGGCGCTTCTGGATGTTGCGTGGCCGCGCGACCAGCGTCCGTCGGACGAGCAGGCCGACTGGAAGGGGCTTGCAAGCGTCGCCGCGGAGGTCGAGGCGCTTGGCCGGAAGGCCATGACCATTGAGGCGGACATCTCGAACGAGCGCCAGGTCCAGGCCGCCGTCGAGAGGACGCTGGCCCGCTTCGGCGGCATCGACATCTTTGTCGCGAACGCGGGCGCGCGCCCGGGCGGCGACCGTGTGCCCGTGCTGGACCTGCCGGAGGAGGAGCTGCGGCGCGTGCTGTCGGTGAATGTGGTGGGGACGTTCCTCTGCTGCAAGGCGGTGGGCCGGCGCATGGTGGAGCGGGGGAAGGGTGGGAGCGTGGTCGTCGTCTCGTCGGAGGCGGGACGGACGGGCAGGCCGCGCATGGCGGCGTACAGCGCCTCCAAGTTCGCGCTGATCGGGCTGACGCAGGCGTTCGCGCTGGAGATGGCGCCGCACCAGGTGCGCGTGAACGCCGTCTGCCCCGGCACGGTGGACACGGCGCGGCTGGACTGGACGGTGCGTACGCGCCTCGGCGACTCCGGTCTCTCCGCCGAGGAGATGCGCGCGCGGATGCTGGAGACGCGCGGCCATGAGATTCCGCTGGGGCGCGTGGCGACGGCGGAGGACGTGGCGTCGGTCATCGCGTTCCTGTGCGCCTCGGAGTCGGGCCACATGATGGGGCAGTCGCTCAACGTTAACGGTGGGACGGTGATGCACTAGGGCCTATAACTGAAATACGCGTACGGAATTGTCATTGCGAGGAGTCCCGACAAATCGAGCCGACGAAGTCCCGATTTCATCGGGAGAAGAGGGGTGGACCCCGCCGCCAGATTGCTACGGCCCTCCGGAGCCTGTGGTGAGGAAATCGAACCATCGGGCCTCGCAATGACGTTGTGGCAAACTTCGGGGACACTACACTAGGCGGTGATTCTATGCCGCGTTGGATGTTTTTGCCGGAACAACAATTGGGGGAGTGCAGAGAGGGCAAGCCCCCTCAGGTGGGGGTCTGGGGGTGTCCCCCAGATTTACTTGTTCCCCCTTCCTGGCAGGAAAGGGGACACAGTGGGATGGTCGAGACCTCTCGGTGCGCCGCACGAAAAAGTTGAACGACCGGAGGAAGATGTGCCAGTGAAGAAGCGCAAGGCGACGCAGCCTCAGTCCCACCAGGCGCGGGTCTTCCTCACCCGCATCGGGTGGCTGGGCATCGCGTGGACGCGGCGCGGCCTCGTCGCCGTCGCCGGACCCAGGGCGCATGCTGGCGACGCGGAGGCCGAGCTGCGGCAGGACGCCCTACGGCTCACGCTCCTGCGTGACGCTCCTTCCTCCGGCCTCGGCTGGGCGCTGGAGCAGAAGCTGCGCGCCTACTTGGACGGCGAGCGGGTGAGCTTTGAGGAGCCGGTGGACCTCTCGCTGACGCCGCCGTTCACCCGGCGCGTGCTGGAGGCGACGCGCGCCATCCCCTACGGCGAGGTGCGCACCTACGGTGGACTGGCCGCGCAGGTGGGCAGCCCGCGGGCCGCGCGCGCCGTGGGCCAGGCCATGGCCGCGAACCCCATGCCCCTGGTCATCCCGTGCCACCGCGTCGTGGCGTCCAGCGGCAAGCTGGGCGGCTACGGCCTGGGCGTGGAACTGAAGGAGCGGTTACTGGACATGGAGCGTCACACGACCGTCCGGAGGGAGCGCGCGTGATGGCGACCAGTCCCGCACTATGACGCCAGTCAGCGAGCAGGCCGCGCAGCCACCCCCGGCGAAGGGAGCTCCCCAGCGCCCTCGCCACATCTTCTACGGCTGGTGGGTGGTCTTCGCCAGCTTCATAACCAGCATGGTCCATTCGGGGGCGGGCATCGTCAGCTACGGCCTGTTCCTGATTCCGATGGGTGCCGAACTGGGCTGGAGTCGCGGTGCAATGGGCGCGGCCATCACGGTGCGCATTCTTGCGGGCGCTGTCGGCGGGCCTCTCGCGGGCCTGCTCTGCGACCATCCTCTGGGCGCGCGACTTCTGCTCGTGGGCAGCGGCCTCGCCGGGGGCGCGGCGCTCTTCCTCCTCAGTTCCTCCACCGAGCTGTGGCAACTGTACCTTGGCTACGGTGTGCTATGGGGACTCGGCATGTCCATCGCGTCGGAACTGATTACCTCCACGCTGGTCGCCAAGTGGTTCGTCCGGCGGCGCAGCTTGGCGCTGGCGGTCGCCAGCCTGGGCCTGTCCGTTGGCAATGTCATCTTCATCCCTGTTGTGTCCGTGCTGATCGAGGCGGTGGGCTGGCGGACCGCGTGGGCCATCCTGGGCGTTGTGGCTCTGGTTCTCATCGTCCCGCTGACGGCCATCGTGGTCCGAAGGCAGCCGGAAGACTTGGGGCTAAGGCCGGACGGCGCGCGAGAGGCTACGGTGGTGCCGACCACTCCGACCGCTGTGCAACCAGCGGAGCCGGTGTGGACGTTTCGAGGTGCGGCGCGCACGCGGGCGTTCTGGCTCATCACCGTGGCTATCATGCTGGCGCGTATCCCCGTCCAGGGGGTCCTCGTGCACATGTATCCCTATTTCCGGGACATTGGTTACGAAGCGGCCTTGGCCAGCGGGCTATTCACCGTGTTCGCCGTGTCCCTGGTCGCCGCCAAGCCTTTGTGGGGATTCGGGATGACGCGATGGAACGCCAAATGGGCGATGGCGGCGATGTTCGGCGGCAGCGGACTGATCATCCTGGGACTGCTTGCCTTTCAGGGTTCCACGGCGGGAATCATCGCCTTTGTGCTGGTGTACCCGCTGGGCGTTGGCGGATGGGTTGTCGCGGAGGTCATGGTGTGGACCAGCTACTACGGACGGGGCACGTTGGGGAGGCTGCGCGGCGCGGTCTATCCCGTGATAGTCGTGGGCACCGGCCTGGGGCCGTTCCTGGGCGGCGTCATCCGCGACGCGACGGGGAGCTATAACGGCATGTGGTTGCTCTTCGCCGCGTGCTGGCTGGCGAGCGGCGCCCTGCTCGCCCTGGCGCCGCGTCCCGCCCGGTCCGCCGAGAAGCCCGCCGCGTGATACGTGTTCCCTCCGGATCGCGCCACCCCGCGTTAAAAGAAAAAGCGCCCTCCCCAGGGCGCTGAAAAAGACAAAAGAAGACTATTCCCGCCGGTCTAGCTTTCCGCCGAGCATTCCACGGAGGGCCTGGTTCCTAAGCAGGCTTCGGAGTCTGTACTCATACAGTTGCGGTGGCGCCCAGCCTGACCTTCTGCCCGTTTCCCTTTTTGGCTGCCTCGGAGGGGGCAACCACGGGACGGCCATCGGCCAGGATACCCCGCTTGATCACCGTCTTCACCGGACTTTGGCACTGAAAAGCGCGGGCCAGATAGTCCGCAGCCATCTCGGGCCGGAACGCCTCACCGCACGTGAAGATGTCCACCGCTGCATACCCGTGCTCAGGCCAGGTATGGATGCAGAGGTGGGACTCGGCGATGGCCACCACGCCGGTGACACCCTGGGGACTGAACTTGTGGAAGGTCTGCCCGATAATGGTCGCGCCCGCGGTCCGCGCCGCCGTCAGCAGCGACTCTTGGACAAAAGGCAGATCGTCCAGCAGCTTGCTGTTACAATCCCGCATTTCCATCAGGATGTGAGTCCCTAACGCATTCAATCACCTGCCCTCCTGTAAAAAAATTCAACAATCGCCAATTATACCCTTTCCCCCACGGGAGTTCAATAGGCTGTCAGGGGGGTATATCCCTGCGCCCTGGATTGACGCCCCGACGCATTTGAAGGCCGCGGGTATTACGCACCCTGAAGCGCGATGTTTAGGCCCAGCGCTTTGAAAATACCCGCCGCGTCCACGTGTTGCGCCACCAACCGCGCCATGCGCTCCAGCTTTTGCGGATAGTAGAAAGTAGGCGCGGCCAGCAACGGCTCCAGCGCGGCGATGGTCGCGGGCGTGTCGCGGCGTGTGCGGACGACGGGCACCTTCAGATTTTCGGCTTTCTCCAGGACGTAGAAGCTGGTGTCCGCGTTGCCCGTGAGAAAGAGGGCGTGCGTGGGCGTCTCCAGCGCGGCGAACTGGAAGTCCGGACGGTCGGCCCGGCTGATGACCACCTTGCTGGCGTGTCGGCGGTAGTACAGGTCGCCGTTGTCCAGCGTCAGGCAGCCCACCATGATGTGCTCCACCAGCGGCCCCAGACGGTCCGCGCACAGCACCACGTCCGCCTCCAGGCGCTTCACCATGTCCTCCACCGTCACGGCCAGCAGGGCGCGCTCCTCCGGAATGACCCCGAGCACCGTTATCCCCTGTTTGGACAGCGCGGGCATCAGCTCGTCGCGGACCCAGCGCTGGTGCATCTGTGGAACAGCGTTCAGCACGACGCCTATGAAGCTCTGCCCCAGTGACCTGGCCGCGCTGACCACCACCTCCGGCTTGATCCGATGGGTGGGCCGCACCACGAGCAGCGCCTTCGCCCCCACGGCCTGAGCGGCGGCGCCCGAGGCCTGCGCCAGGGCAAGGCCGCTGCCCTGATCGTCAAGGCCCTCCTCGACGATGACCACGTCCTTGTCCTGTGACACCGCGTCCAGGCCCGCCTTGACCCGGCTCGCCACGGCGCCCCTGCGGGCGGAGAGGGCCTCCGCCATCTCATCGGCGGCCATGGCGGGCGCGAGCGCGCTCACCGGCTCCGGCAGGCCCAATACCTGTCGCATGAAGCCTGCATCAGGGTCTTCGCCCTCGTTAACGCCCCGCGCCACCCGCACGGGCTTGAAGTAGCCGACCCGCTTGCCGTTTTCGAGAAGACGCCGGCCCAGCGCCGCGCCCAGGGCCGTCTTGCCCGCGCGGGCTTCCAGCGATGTGACGTACAGGAGCAAGCTCATGCCGCTCTCCTTCTAGTTCAGGGAGACAACCAGATAGAGCCTCCCGGCGTGGTGCGTTCAAACGTGGATTATAGCACAAGCTGATGGCGATGCGGTGGTGGCCGCCGCCATGCTGGACCGGCTGCTCCACCAATGCCACCCGCTACCTCATTAGTTTCTGTCTGCCAGCAAAATGTTAGCAAAAACAAATTGCCAGTGACAAGACCATAGCACGTTACGATAAAATTGATTCCAGCACTTCCAGAATTGGAACGACTCGATTGAAGTAGTCTTCAACGTCTTGCAACGTCAGTTTCAAGTCATAGGCCCCCACGTGCGCCAGATTGTTCTTTATGCTATTTATGCTCTCCAAAGCATTGATCTCGGAACATGTGGGAGAGAATTTCGCACGAAAAGCATCGGCTAGATCCGGGCCAAACTTACCTAGTACTTCACATATTTTGCCACGTTTTGGATTCTTGAAAGATTGCCTAAGATCACCCTCAATGTAGTTTGCTATATACTTGTCGTTCGGTTTCCAGGCTCGTTGGCGCAGCAGTAACTCAATTCTTTCTTCGAGCACGCCGAGCAAACAAACGTCGACGTACGTAGCCAAGTGTGCGCCCAAGCTCGAATTAGGTTGAGCACTCGCCCACTTCTTGCAATCTTGCAGGAGTGAGCTGATCTCACCCAGCTTTGCTGAGACCTCCACATTCCGTATGACCATTACTTAAAAAGAACTTCTTCCGCAATGCTAATCCTTTGCCGCACTGTATCCTCGTCTGTGGTCGAAGCTGAGACAGCCCGCAAATAATCCTTGTTTTCTTTGAGCTTATTGAATCTGATCACTATATCGGCTGGAGGATTACCATTTCGAGAAAATGCGGTCATCACTGAATCAAAGACAGCCGCGTTTATGCCACGTGATATATGGAATGGCTTTGCGCCTAGCTTGTCATAGACCGACTTCACAGTAGCCTCGAAAATCTTCCTATATTTGTCGTTGTCACCCCGTCCTTTCCGACGATACATGAAGTCTGTGATGAACTGCTTCATCGGTTTGGCGTATTGCGCATCTCCTAGCGCAAGAAAACGAGCAATCAGTTCGATGTCCCGCATGCGGGGCTCTGGTGTCTCAGTCCCAAAAACACTTCTCCACGCGTCGAGCTTATTGAGGTCTTTCAACAGGTCGTTGAAAGGACTGTGGCACGCTGCATTACGAACCTCCTGAGGAGACAGTGCTGTTCCGCCCGTATTCAGTCGGGAGAATACTTCATACATACTCGAAGTATCCTGAGGGTCGATTTGTTCCACAACAATCACCCTCAATATCGAATTCCGGAATCGGCTCTTGTCGCTCTCATTCAGCTTCTCATAATTTTTGTCCTCCCACTGTTTACTGACTCCCTTCAAGTAGAACGGGGACTTGTCTGGTAGTTCGCCCTTGAAGAACCCGGCTACCGTACGCAGCCTTTGCTGCCCGTCTATGATAACCTCCTTCCCCGATTCTTCCCTATAGAAGAAAACGGGAGGCACCGGTAATCCGCTAAGGAAAGATTCGATTAACCTGCTAGCCTGGGCGAGTTTCCATACCCATCCTCTCTGGAACTCCGTGACAATGATTTCATCTCTTTTCCAACGTTCGTTGAGAACTTCTAGCGTCGGGTCAGATGGATAAACTGAGGGGGACCCCATTAGTTGGACAACTTTGGGGTTCCGCTAAGCGAGAGTCCCGCCTCCTGGGATGCCTCTGTTGATCGATAGACCTCCGCGGGGGTCTGGTAGCGCAGGGCCTGATGGGGCCGCTGCTCATTATAGAACCACAGGTAGCGCCCGATGTCCACTCGGGCCTCCGGGACCTGCGTATAAGCCTTCAGGTACAACCTCCTCGTACTTCAGGCTGCGCCGCAGCGCGCGCGCACGGCGCCACAGCCGCTCCACGAAAATGTTGTCCAGGTAGCGCCCCTTCCCATCGTGGCTTATCTGGATCCCCCGCTCCTTCAAAAGCCCCGTGAACGCCTCGCCAGTGAACTGGGCGCCTTGGTCCGTGTTGAATATCTCCGGCGTGCCCCTGCTCAGGACTTCCTCCAACGCGTCCACCCCGATCTATCGGGGCTGTCCAGGGTGTTGGAGAGCCGCCAGGCCAGGACGCACCGGCTGTGCCAATCCATGACCACCACCAGGTAGAGAAAGCCTTTGGCCATGGGGATGTAGGTGATGTCCGCCGCCCAGACTTGGTCAGGACGGGTGATGGCCAGCCCCCGTAGCAGGTAGGGGTGCCGCTGCGCCGCCGGCGAGCCCGGGGAGGTCCGGGGCCGCTGATAGATGGCCTTCAGCCTCATGACCCGCATCAGTCGGCGTATCCGCTTGCGGCCGATGCAGTGGCCTCGGGCTTGGAACCAGGCCAACATCCGACGCGAGCCGAAATAAAGGGTTTCCAGATACTGCCGGTCCATGGCCGCCATCAGCTCCAGGTCACCCGGGGATGTGGGCTTGCGTTGGTAGTAGAACGAGGAGCGGCTGATGCCCACGAGCCGGCACTGCCGCACCACGGAGAGCCGCCGGTGGGACCGTTCCACCAGCGCCCGCCGCTGCTCCCGGCTCATGGCACCAACCTGTCCTGTAAAAAATCCCGCTCCACCTTCAGCTGGCCGATCTGCCGGTAGAGCCGGTCCACCAGGGCGTCCGCCTGCTTCTCCCTCTTCCCTCCGCCCTCCGCGAAGACGGCGGCTGCCCCCTCCTGCAAGGCCCGCTTCCACGTGTGGATTTGCGCGGGGTGCACCCCGAACCGGCTCGCTAACTCCGCCACCGTGGCGTCACCCCGCACTGCTGCCAGGGCCACCTTCGCCTTGAACGCTGCGCTGTGCTTCCGTCGCTGCTCTGCCATGTCCTGCCCTCCTTGCAATCGCTTGCTCAGTTTAGGGCTAGGACTCTCGCTTAACCACCTGTCCGAAATCCGGGGTCCACCTCAAAACACGTATCTTGAAAACTGGAACGGAGACGTCTTCTTCAGCCTCTGAAGGCACAGCTTCCACTGGCATTTCCTCGTTGGGCACAAGCGTCGAGAGGAATTCTTGTGCGCTGGTAAGCGTGGCAGTTTGGGCATCTTCCTTCCTTGCCCCAACACTCGTACGCCGATCAGAGTACGTATCCCTCATATGTGTCTCAAGGATTCTCACCCGCCGATTCAAATCGTCTCTTTCGAATAAGCTCTTATTGTTTCCTAAGTACTCAAAAAGCAACAGTTCGCTAAGTTCATGAAACTTCCCCTGTTCAAGCAATTCGGCATGACTCATAAATACCACCTCACGAAGGACCTGCCCCCCGTTTTAGGTCCACTCATAATGAGAGTTCCACCCGGATGATGCCGTTGGTCTGCTGAGCAAACTGGTCGGGGGTCAGGTTGCCCAACGCGCGTGGGGCCGCACACCATTATAGTCCTGGCGCCACCCCTCGACGATGGCCCGCGCCGACCGTGGAAATCCTCGCGAATACGGCTTTCCTTCGCCGCGGACTCCGCCTCTTGCCAGCATGCGAGGCGCCGTGGTATTCTGCACCCGTTGGACAGGGCACCATCAGCGCGTCTGTCGGGAAGGAGAGCCTATGACCACAAGCCTGCATACGATTCAGATTCTGGACCCCGCGGGGGAGGTCCCCCAGGAAACGAAGCGCCTGGCCCCGCTGGTGCAGAGTGTCCTGAGCTCCTCCGTCGGCTTCCGGGTCCAGTGGCCCAGCTTCGACATTTTCATGCAGCGCATCAAGGAGCTGCTGGAGGAGCGGTACGGCGTCAAGCAGGTGAATTACCTGTACACGGGCAGCGACGGCTGCGCCACGGGCAAGCGCGCCATTCGCGGCCGCTCGGACGCCGTCACCTGGGGCAAGGTCTTCGATGACTTCTCGGCGAAGAGCGATTGGGCTATCCTGGGACTCGCCGCCTGAGGCTCCTGCACATCGTGGTGTATCCACGACACGGTTGAAGTGCAGAAGCGCGGCGTCCCGACCGTCGCCATCGTCACCGAGCAATTCGTCAGCCTCGCGAAGAACTCCGCCAAGGCCCTGGGCTATCCCGACCTGCCGATAGTCGTTGTCCCCCACCCCTTTGAGACGCTCCCCCGCGAGCGCATTCGCCAGATTGCGGAGGAGAAGGTGGAGGAGATCATCCAGAAGGTGAGCCACGCCAAGGAGCAGGCGATCCATCACTAGGCTGCCGCGCGGGGGACACGAACGACGGGGTCTCTCGCGTCAGACATTTCGAGATTTCGTGTCAGAGGTTCCCCCTTCTCAGGCGTGTGCGGAGGGGGAACCCCTGTGTCAGGGGCCTGCGCCGCCAGATAGGGAGATGGCTCGTTCGGGGGCGATTGCGGGGCGTTCAACTGAAATCCACACGGAGAGGTGCATCATGGCGAGTCGCGCCAAGCTCATGGACGTCCAGGACGATATTGAGGCCATCTTTGACTACACGTATGAGAAGGGATGGACGGACGGCCTGCCCATCATTCCGCCGACGCCCGAGCGCGTCCAGCGGATGCTGGCCACGGTGGACCGCCGTCCCGACGAGGTGGTCACCCATCTCCCTCCTCTTCGCGCCAACGCCACCGTCGAGAAGATCGCTGTCAGCGCCGTGATGGCGGGGTGCAAGCCGGAGTACTTCCCCACGGTGGTCGCCGCCGTGGAGGCCGCGGGCGACCCGCACTTCGAGGTCTTCGGCATGAACACGACGACGAATCCCACGGTGCCCTTCGTCATCATCAACGGCCCCGTCCGCAATCAGATTGACGTGAACTGCTCCTGGAGTGTCCTGGGGCCGCGCAAGCGCGCCAACGCCACCATTGGCCGCGCCGTCAGCCTTGTAATGATCAACCTGGCGGGCCGCGTGCCGGAGCAGACCTGCAAGGCTACGTGGAAGATGCCGGGCGCCTTTACCATGTGCGCGGGCGAGTATGAAGAGGAGAGCCCGTGGGAGCCTCTGCACGTGGAGCGCGGATTCAAGAAGGAGGAGAGCACGGTCACGCTCCTCTCGCCCGCCTCCGCCTTCAACCTGCTGGATACGGAGAGCCAGAACGCGGACGAATTGCTGGAGAACATGACCGGCGGGATGCTCGGCGCTACGAGCAACAGCGTGTTCCCGTTCTACGGACTCGGCGAGATGGGTCTGATGATGTGCCCGGGCCACGCCAAGCTCATCGCCGCGACATATACCAAGCAGCAGGTCAAGGAATACTTCCTGGAGCACCTGAAGCTACCCTCGACCTATATGAGCCGCCGGCGCATCAAGATGATGGAGGCCGCGGGCCTGGGGCAGATTGAAAACGGCTACATCCGCTACGCAAGGGAAGCGTGGCAGTTCCTCATCTTCGTGGCGGGTGGCCTGGGCGGCTACCACACGGCGTTCTTCAGCACCTTTGGCGACTCCAGGGCCGTCACGCGCCCCATCCGGGCCAAAAAGTAAGGGGGGGGGCCTCTTCTGCAAGCCGTTATCTTCGACATGGACGGGGTGCTCTGCGACAGCGAGCCCCTGTACCTGGAAGCCATCAACGTCGTTCTGACGACGCGCGGGCTGCGGCTGTCGGAGGAAGAGAACCGCGAGATTCTCGGCACGACGGCGGAAGAGACGTGGCGCTGGCTCAAGGAGCGCTTCCGCCTCCCCGGCGACGTGGCGGAGTGGCTCCGTCGCTACGACGTGGCGGTCATTGAGACGCTGCGCGGGCGGGTGACGCCCACGTCCGGGCTGATGGACCTGCTGCCCCGCCTCAAGGCGCGCGATCTGAAGATGGCCGTGGCATCCTCCTCCGAGCTTGCCTGGGTGCACGCCATCCTGGACACGCTGCGCGTCCGCGAATACTTCAGCGCCATCGTCTCGGCGGGCGACGTGGAGCGCGGAAAGCCCGCGCCGGACGTCTATCTGCTGGCGGCGCGCAAGCTGGGAGTCCCGCCCGGCGCGTGCCTGGTGTTTGAGGACTCGCCGGTAGGTCTGGAGGCCGCGAAGGCTGCGGGCATGCGCGCCGTCGCCATCCTGACGCCGTACACCCGCGGCATGGACCTCTCCCGAGCAAGCGCGGTGCTCTCCTCGTTCAAGGAATTCGACGAAAGGATGTTGGACTAGACCTGCCCGTCGGCGCCGCGCGACGCGTCCACGCCTCCGCCTCGGCCCGCTCCGGCCACTTGGAGTTCGCACGCTATTCCGGTAGCATCTTCTGGTCTTCTGTCCCTGCGACGCTTTATCTATCTGTATAAAATAAAGTTCGAGACCAGATATCAAACGTGGACTTGAAATTTGTTTAGAAACGCAGTAGGATGGGCGGCGTCCCCTGGAGAAGCACAAATCCAGAGAAGGGGTCCGGAGAAGGCGCAGATGCTGCACCGTGTCCTGGGGTACGTGAAGACCCAGACCACTATTCGCCTGTCCAAGTTGGAGAGCGGCTCCAGCGCGGCGACGATCGGCTTCACGGACCAGTATCTGGTGCCGTTCGCGGTCGCCATGCGCGCCACGGACATGCAGGTGGGTCTGCTCAGCAGCATCCCCAATCTTGCCGCTACGGTCACCTTGCTGGGGGTTCCTCAGCTTGTGCGCAAGCTGGGCAGCCGCAAGGCCGTGCTGCTGAGTGTCGTGTTCCTCCACGCCATCGTCTGGCTGCCGGTCCTGCTCATCCCGCTTCTCTTCCCGAACCAGATGATTCTGGCGCTCCTGGGCTTCGCCGTCCTGCTGACTGTCTCAAGCAACGTCGCGGACGCCAACTGGGAGAGCATCCTCGCGGACGTCGTTCCCAAGAATCGCATCAACCGTTACTTCTCCATGCGGGGTGTGTTCCAGGGGGCCGTGACGCTGACCGCCGCGCTCATCGCCGGGTATGTGCTGGAGTCCGTTCCCGGCGGGATATTCATCGGGTTCGGGGCCATCTTCTTCATGGCCATGACTTTCCGACTCACCTCATTCTGGTTCCTGACTAGAATCAAGGAGCCTGCACTGCGCCTGCCGGAGGACCCCTCCTACGGCTTCACCCACTTCCTTTCGGAGGTCGGCTCCAGCTCCGTGGGAAGGCTCATCCTGTTCGGGGCGCTTATGACCCTGGGCGCGGGCGTGGCTGCCCCCTTCTACGCCGTGTACGTGCTGGACGATCTGCACTTCAGCCCGATTCTCTACTCGTTCTTCATCGGCGTGGGCTACTTGGCGACCATCTTCTCCCTGCCTTCGTGGAGCAGCCTCGCCGACAAGATCGGCAACGTGCGCGTCGTCCTCCTCACCGCCATCCTGACTACCATCGTCCCCTTCCTGTGGCTGCTCTCCACGAACCCGGTTTATCTCATCGCCATCCAGGCCTTCGCCAGCGCCGCGTGGGCGGGCCTCGTGCTCACTGCCTCCAACCACGTATTCGGAGACAGTCCCCCGGAGAAGAAGCTGCACTTCATCGCCTACTTCAATGCGCTCACGTTCCAGGGCAGTCTGGGCGCCTTCGTGGGACCGCTCCTGGGCGGAGTCCTGAGTCAGGTCCTGCCACCCATTGCGGGCAATAACCTGCTTAGTGTATTCGCCGTGTCGGGTGTCATCCGCGTCGTCGTGATCGCTGCGTTCATCCCCTTCATGACGGAGGTGATCCGCATAGAGCTTCCCGTGCCGCGCGGGTTCCACCCCATCACGCAGCACGCCATTCGCCGTTCGGGCGTGCTGGCGCGCGTCCGTCTTCAGCACCAGCGATTCGTGCACAGGGGCGTCCCCCACGGCACGCTGCACTGGGCGGGCCAGCCGCTCCCGTGGCGAAGCTTCCGCGCCTGCCGCGACTGCGTGGGGCCGTCCTGGGCGCTGTCGCAGAGGTACGGACGCCCGGGGGGCAAAGCGCAAAGAAGAAGGGTCCTGCCAGCGTAGCTGTGAGCAGGGCCATTGCCGTTGGGGCGAGACTGATGCGAATACGTGCGGTCTAGCTCAGTACGCGCGTCGCTTCTCCCCGACGTCTGATGAACGCGTCCCTGAGCCTCTGAAACTCCGTCTGGTATGCCGCCGACCAGATGGGGTCGGTGGTCATGATGACGGCGTCCTCATGGTTGTCGCTGTAGTACCCCTTGCGGACGCCCATGACGTGGAAGCCGTACTTCTCGTACAGGAGTTGAGCTGGCCTGTTGGACGCCCGCACCTCAAGGGTCAATTCCCGCGCTGCCCGCTGCATCGCCAGTTCAATGGTGGCGACGAGTAGAAGCTCTCCCAATCCGCGCCGTTTGTGGGACTCCCGCACGGCAATCGCCACAAGGTGGGCTTCGTCCACCATTAACCACGTGCCCGCGAAGCCCGCGACAAAGGCGGACGGCGCATGCGGTCGCGCCGCCTCTGCCTCCGGCGGACGCCCGAAAGGCCACAGCCGCCGGAGCAGCCCGTCGTTCTTTCGTTCCAGCGCTGGGGGTGGGGACTCCACGGGGTTCGGCGCCGCCTCGACAGCGTCGCAGACGACGAGGTAGCGGGCCAGCCGGTTGTCCATCTCGCGCGGGAAGGACGTGGGCGGCCACACGGTTGGGAAGGCCTCCCGTTCAATCTCCTCCACCTGAGGGATGTCGGCGAAGCTCATGGGGCGCACCAGGAACGGCATCTGGCTGCCCCGCTGGACCTCAGTCTCCTGGACGATGGCCATCGCGATTGTGCCTTTCACCACACCACGTCGTGTATTTTAGCACGGCCAATGTCCCGTCATCGTTATTCTCATAACAGCTAACTTTCCGGCCATGCGTACGTTATATATGGTGGAGCCAGAGAAGCACGGCAAGCTCCTCGTAAAGGGTGGCGCATGTCCTTTATAATAGGTGCACTGAAATATCTCTCGCAGACCCGCCGGACGGCAAGCGCGGCGGGCGGGGTTGGTCAGTGCAAGACGAACAGAGTCTCGTTCGGGAGGCCCAGCAGGGTAACGCTGGCGCCTTCGCCAAGATATACGAGACGTACTTCGACAGGGTGTTCCGCTACGTGGTCGTGCGGGTGGGCAACGCCGCCGAGGCGGAGGATATCACCCAGGACGTTTTCCTGCGGGCGCTGGATTCCGTCCGCGCCTTCCAGTGGCGCGGCGTCCCTTTCAGCGCCTGGCTCTTTCGCATTGCGCACAACCTGCTCACCGACCGCCTTCGCAGCAAGGGCCGCCATGAGGAAGTCGCCCTTGACGACGACATGCCGCTGGTGGACGGTCGCCAGAACCCAAGCGACTTGGTGGAGCTGAAGATTTCCGTGGAGCAAATGCTCGCGTCCATGCAGCACCTCACCGAGTCCCAGCGCCAGGTCCTGGCCCTGCGCTTCGGCAGCGGCCTCTCCATAGAGGAGACGGCCCAGAGCATGAGCAAGAAAGAGGGCGCCATCAAGGCCCTCCAGCACAGCGCCGTGCAGGCCCTGCGTCGCCACATGACTCGGGCGCCCACGGCCATTCGGAAGGAACCATGACCGCACAGCAACACATGGACGACATTCTGAACGAGTGCCTCGACCGGCTGGCCCGGGGCGAGACGATGGAGGCGTGCCTGGCGCGGCATCCGGAGCATGCTCAGGAGCTGCGTCCGCTGCTGATCGTCGCCCGCGCGACGCTGGCGGCTACCGTCCAGATTACCCCGCGAGCGGAGTTCCGGACCGCCGCCCGCCACCAGTTCCTGGATGCCCTGGCGGCCCGTCATGCCCGTGAGCGAGAGTCGTTCTTCACGTGGTCGTGGATGCGAAGGTGGAGCGCCGTGGCGGCAGGCGTCGCGCTGCTCGTCGTCATTGGCCGTGGCACCGTGGCCGCCGCGGAGTCGTCTCTGCCCACGCAGCCGCTGTACACCATCAAGCAGGCGACCGAGGCATTCCAGATCGCCCTGGCGCCCGAGGGTTCCGCGAAGGCCAAGGTCTACACTGAGCTTGCCGCACGCCGACTGGAGGAGATGACAGTCCTGGCCCGCCAGGGGGATGTGCAGAACGTGGACAGGCTTACCTCTCAACTGGAGGCGCACCTGGACAACGCTACCCTCGCGGCGTCTCGCGCCTCGCCGGAGCCCGCTCCTTCGTCGGAGTCCGTCCCTTCGCCGACGGCTACCTCGACGCCAACTGCCGCCGCGGCTCAGGCTACGCAGCCCGCGGCAACGCCGACGCCATCGCCGACGGCCACACCCGTGGCTGCCGCTTCGGTAGCTCCGGCAGCGACGCCCACGGCGGTTCCGTCCGCCGCCGCAGCCCAGGCCGCGCAGCCCGCGGCGTCTCCCACTCCAATACCGGCTCCCGCCACACCTACGCCATCGGCGCGCCCGACCACAGCGCCGCAGCCGGCCATCCGCCAGCCCGCCGCAAAGCCCCCGCAGGCCCGACCCGTCAGGCCGCCGTCGCGCCCCGCTGTGCAAAACCTTCAGGATATGCAGGCTACTCTCCGGCGCAACGTAGAGCAGCACAAAGCGACTCTTGAGAAGGCACTGCAGGAGGCGCCTCCCAGCGCCAGACCCGCTCTGGAAAAGGCGCTGGAGAAGGCGAACCGCAAGTACGCTGAGGCGATCAAGGCCGTTGAGCGGATGGAGCAACGGGAACGGGAGCGGGAGCGCGAGCGGCCGCAGGAAAAGGGTCGGTAGGCTGGGCGGTACTCGGTGGCGCCGCACGATTCAACGCGGCCTGGTCCGCGGGCTGTTTTCTGGCGGGACAACCTCGACCACTGATTAGCGGGGCTATTCTCCAACTTCCTGCTTGCCATTCGCTGCCTTCTGATCTGCGAATGTGCCACATGTCGCGGGACACTGTGTCACGAATCGGGAGGCCCGAGGCTTGAGTCGCCGCGGCGGACGTCTTACGATATGCTTACTAACCCCCGTGCGTCTTGTCTATGCAAGTTAACGGAAAGGGTCACGAACAGAATCGGGGGGAATGCCCAGCCGTGACGCACATGATTGTCACCCCGTGCCGCCTGTGGTCTCAAAGGTTCGGCGAGTCCCTGGTTGAAGACGGCTGCCCCTGGTGTCCCCTCTGTCGCGAGCGCGTGGACAGAGCGCGGAAGTGTTGCTGGCGGGCGTGGCGGGGCTGGACTCGGATGACAGCGCGCACGAGGCGCAACTTTCCCGGCGCGCCGACGTTATACTAGACGAACCATCGCAATAGAAACTATCGAAGGAGGTCATGTTCATGAAGGTGTTCCTGGTCTTCGCATTGGTCGCAATCACGGTGCTGGCGGCCGCCTGCTCGCAGCCGGCCCCCGCGCCGTCACCAGTTCCACCGGCGACTCAGCCACCGGCCCCCACGGCTGCGGCTACGCAGCCCCCCGCGCCCGCAGCCACGCCGTTGCCCGCTGCCACGGCTGCGCCGACGTCTATTCCCACAGCGTCGCCCACATCAGCGCCGTCCGCGGCGGAGGCCCGCAGCGAGCTGAAGCTGGTTGTTTCCCAGCCGGAGAACGAGTCCGTGGTGTCCGCGCCCACCGTCACCGTCAAGGGCGCCACCAGCCCTGACGCGGTCGTCAGCGTCAATGGCGCGCTGGCCACTATCGCCGCGGACGGCACGTTCAGTCAGGACGTCGCGCTTCAGCCCGGCCCCAACCGGATTGAGGTGCTCGCCAGCACATTCGACGGGCAGAGCAAGTCACAGGTCATCAATCTCATCCGCATGGCAAGCTAGACGGGAACAAAGGACAAGATTCGCGTGACGGTGTCTTGACACACCGACGCGCAAGAGGAGGGTTCACCATGAAAACAGCCCATATCTTTACAGTCCTGGCAATGGCGCTCAGCCTGCTGCTCGGCTCCGTGGGCACGGCCTACGCGGCCCCCGCCGCCCAGGCCGCGGCCCTGCATGGCTACTTCGGCACGGTCAGCAGCGTTGACGGCAAGGTTATTACCCTGGACACCAAGTCACAGGGCTCGATCAAAATCACCACGGACGACAAGACCGTCGTGCAGGTGCCGGGCAAGGACTTGGCTGCGCTGACGGATGTCCTGAAGGGGGTCCGCATCGCGGTCCTGGCCCAGGAGCAGGCGGGCGCTCAGCTCGCCCAGCGCATCATGGTCCTGCCGGACGCGCCCGTGACCGTCCACATCAGCGGCGTGGTCATCGCCGTCGCGGGCGACAAGGCCACCATCACGGACAAGGACGGCAACTCGGTGGTCGTCTCGGTTTCCGGGGACGTGTCCCTGGCCCAGGGCGACGTAGTGACTCTGATCGTCCACCGGGACAGCGCTTCCGGCGAGGCAATTGCCCGCGCCGCGGAGAAGCTGGACCGCGTCGTGGAACGCCTGGCCAAGGGGCTGGAGCAGGCGGATAAAGATGCAAAGGAAAAGGGCGACAAGGACAAGCAACAGGAGGCCGCCCGCCTGCGTGTCCTGGTGGAGGTCAACAGCGGCATTGGGCTGTCCCTTCTGGAGCGCGCGCGCGACCGCGCCTCGGAGCAGGCCAAAGGCGGTCTGGAGAATGCGTTGAAGCGTATCGAGGGCGATCTCAAGCAGCGCCTTGATCCGCTCAAGATTCACGTGGGTGTCCAGCTCAATGGCGTTGTTCAGGCCGTGGATACGGGCAAGAATACCGTCACGGTCAAGCCGGACGACGGCCCCGCGGTAACGCTCAACGTGACCGGCGCGACCGATATGGACGGCGCGAAGATCGCCGACCTGAAGGCCGGGCAGCGCGTCCGCGTCACCTACGACCGGCAGAGCATGAACGCCCTCAGCGTCTCGCAGAAGGCCCTCGCCCCTGCGAAAGTGAAGGGCACGGTCTCCGCGGTTAACACCACGCAGAGCACCGTCACCCTCAAGCCGGAGGAGGGCAACGCCGTGACACTGAAAGTCACTGCGGACACCATCGTCAACAGGGACGACAAGGAGAAGGACAGCCTGGCCAACATAGCCGTCGGCGACCGTGTGGTGGAGGCCCACTACAA
Source organism: Dehalococcoidia bacterium (assembly GCA_030648205.1). Lineage (NCBI taxonomy): Bacteria > Bacillati > Chloroflexota > Dehalococcoidia > Dehalococcoidia bacterium. The sequence continues at coordinate 54,584 of JAUSIH010000049.1, forward strand.
TCCGGTGACGATGGCGGCCTTCCTCATCGTCGTCCGCTCGCCAAAGCCGGCGGAGTTCAGCGGCTACATCAACGCCGTTGACGCGGCAGGGAACACCGTCACCATCTTGAACAAGGGGTGGGAGACCCTGACACTCAAGGTCACCGCGCAAACGGAGCTGAAGAGGAACGATACCAAGGTCACGCTGGCTGCCCTGACTGTCAACGACAGGGTGGAGGGCCGCTACGATGTTGTAACCATGACCTTGCTCACTCTACAGGCGAAGGCGCCCGTGGCCCAGCGCTTCCAGGGCTACGTGCAGAGTGTGGACGCGGCCAAGAGCACCATTACCATCCTGTCCAGAGCGGGCATCAGCCTCACCCTGCAGGTGTCGGCGAAGACCGTCGTTACACGGGACGGCCAGAGCGCCACTCTGAAGGACGTGCAGCCCGGCGACAGCATAGTCAAGGCCTACTACGATGCCTCCCTGCTGGCCGCGGAGCTGGAGGTACAGTCTCAGGCAAAGGGAGAGAAGCGTGATGCCGAGCGGGGCGTAACCCAGATCAGAGGCCTCATTACGGCCGTATCCGCCGACTCGTGGACAGTGGCCGGACGCACAGTCAAAGTGGATTCGACCACGCGCGTTACGGGAGACGGCAAGGTCGGGCTTATCGCGGAGGTGGACGCGCGGGCGCAGGCGGACGGCAGCCTGACGGCGCTTCGTATCCAGGTATCCGGCGCGCTTACCTTGCCGCGAGGATTGAGGTAAAACGCTAGCACAAATGGAGTTGCCCGTCACTGCGTTGTCGGCGCACCGCCCCGCAGGGGTCCGCCCTGGCTACCCGTATTGAAGTGACGGGCGGAGCCGACTCCCGATAGACCAGGGATTCTCCTGGGGAAAACAGGGGGCGACGAGGTGCTAACCTCGCCGCCCCCTTGTCGTTAATAGATATCAGGTGGGTGCGCAAACAACAAGGAGGTCTGGCATGACACGCGTCAAGGTACTTCTGGCGGGGTTCCTCGCGGTCGTTACAGCATTCGTTTCTAGCGGGGCCGCGGACGCGGCGCCGGCCCTGCAGGCGCCACCGGATACGCAGCGCCGCGTGGTCGTGGGCGTGGTCAAAGCTGTTGATGGCACTACAGTTACGCTGACGACCCGCTCCGGCGAGCAGGTCAAGGTAGGCATAACCAGCGATACGAGTATTCGAGCGCCGGGCAAGCCCCAGGCGGCTCTATCCGACATCGCTGTGGGGGCAGGCGTGTCAGTTGTCGCGCAGGTGAAAGACAGCGCCCTGACGGCCATCAGCCTGGTGGTCAACCCGGTCCAGACCGCCCGGCGCGACGTGTTGGAACGGGCGCGGCGCCTGAGTGTCGCGCGTAGCGCGCAGGCGCTGGTCCGCTCGCTGGAGCGCGAGCTGGTCCAGGCGCCGGACGCGGCCAAGCCCGACCTGCAGAAGGCGCTGGACGCGGCGAAGCAGGCCCAGACCGTGGTCCAGGACACCCTGAAAAAGTTGCCCGTCATAGCGACTCCCATGCGGGCCGTTATTCGGGGCACGGTGACGGACGTCGACGCGGCGAACGGCGCCATCACGGTCCAGCCGGGGCAGGCGAGTTCCGCGCGGCGGGCCGCACCGCAGGGACGCGGACGGCTAGGGCCTGGTATGCGGGGTCGTAACCAGCGGGTGCCCAGCATGCGGGCGCGTCTTGCGCGCTTGCCTGTTACGTTGACGGTGACGGAAAGCGCCAAGTTGACCCGCAACGCCGACCAGCAGGCCAAGATCGCCGATGTGAAGATAGGGGACATCGTCGTGAGCGGCGTGTACGACAGGGGAACGTCGGAGGCGCTGCGCATGGTCGTGATGTCGCCGGACTTCCTGGTGCAGTTGCGCGGCGCTCGGCAACCGCAGGCGCGCGGCCAGTTCCAGCGCGGCTTCGGCCCGCGCGGGGGCGCACCCCGCTTCGCGCCCGCGCCTCCCATGCGATAGCACTCTGCTATTCCCAGGTGCCGGCCGCGCCCTGACGTGGTGCGGACCGGACTCTCCTTCCTTTCCGAGGGCAGCCGTGTGGGCTGCCCTCGGCCTTTTGTAAGGGCGTAACCGCGGTAGGTATAATGGGAAGATGAACGCTCGCTCTGGCGCTGGCGCGAGTCCTCTTTCCCGCGTCCTGGGGCTGCTCCGTCCCTACTGGCGCGAGGCCGCCATAGCCCTGGCCTGCATCCTGCTGGGCAACGCCTTCGCGCTCGCCGTGCCGCGCCTGCTGGGCACGACCATTGACACGGTGGTGACGCGCGGCGACGTGGGGATCATCGCGGCGCTGGCGGGCGCCGTGGTTGTGGTGAGCCTGCTGCGGGGCCTCTTCTCGCTTGCCCAGGGTTACTTCACCGAGGCGGCCGCCCAGGGCGCCTCCTACCGCCTGCGCAACCGGCTCTACGACCACCTGCAGCGTCTCAGCTTCGCGTACCACGACCGCCAGCAGACCGGCGAGCTGATGTCCCGCGCGACCTCGGACATCGAAAACGTCCGCACGTTCCTCAAGTTTGGCCTGGAGCGCTTCGTCCAGCTCCTTGTTGTGTTGCCTCTGACGTGCGCTCTGCTAATCTCCCTGAATCCGCCGCTGGCCCTGCTCAGCTTCGCTTTCCTGCCCGTCATCATCGCCCGCTCCGTCTTTCTGAGCAGGCGACTGCGGCGGCTGTGGGACCGGGTCAACGCGGACACCGGCATTCTGACGACCATCCTTCAAGAGAACCTGGCGGGCGTCCGCGTGGTGCGTGCCTTCGGGCGGGAGGACTTCGAGAGCGCCAAGTTCGCGGCCCAGTCGTACCGGGTCTCCCAGAACACCCTGGAGGCCAACAAGCTCCATTCTTTCAGCATGCCCTTCATGAACCTGATGTTGCTGACTGCCATCGCCCTGGTGCTGTGGCTCGGCGGGCAGCAGGTCATCGCGGGACGGATGACGCCGGGCGCGCTGACCCAGTTCATCTTCTACTTGCTCATGCTCACCGCGCCTGTCCGGGTCGTCGGCTTCATCGCCACGCTCTACTCGCGGGCGACGTCTTCCGGCGAGCGCATCTTCGAGGTGCTGGACGCGCCGCTGCCGGTGCGGGACGCGCCGGACGCCATCGATCTGGAGCGCGTGCGGGGGCACATCCGTTTCGAGAACGTCTCCTTCAGCTACGGAGGCGCGTCGCCCGCGTTGAAGGAGGTCACCCTGGAGGCGCAGCCCGGCCAGGCGGTGGCGCTCTTGGGCGCGACAGGCTCCGGCAAGACGACCATCGTGCACCTGCTCCCTCGTTTCTACGACGTGACGCAGGGGAGTATCACCCTGGACGGCCATGACCTGCGCGGGGTCAAGCTGGAGTCTCTGCGGCGCAACATGGGCATTGTCCAGCAGGACGTGTTCCTGTTCAGCGCCACGATTCGGGAGAACATCGCCTACGGGCGGCCCGAGGCGACCGACGACGATGTCCAGTCGGCGGCGCGGGCGGCCCGCATCCACGACTTCATCATGTCGCTGCCGGACGGCTACGCCACGTGGGTCGGCGAGCGCGGCATCACCCTCTCCGGCGGGCAGAAGCAGCGGGTGGCCATCGCCCGGACGCTGCTGACGGACCCGCGCATCCTGATTCTGGACGACGCGACGTCCAGCGTGGACATGGAGACGGAGCACCTGATACAGCAGGCGCTGGTGGAGCTGATGCGCGGTCGCACGACGTCCGTCATCGCGCACCGGCTGAGCACGGTGAAGCGCGCGGACCTGGTGCTGGTGCTGGAGGACGGACGGATCGCGGAGCGCGGCCGCCACGACGAGCTGCTTGCGCGGGACGGCCTCTACCGCCGCATCTACGAGCTGCAGCTCAGGGAGCAGGAAGAGGCGCCCGTGGGCGCCTCGCGGCAGGGCTAGTGTGGTGTTCCCGAAATTCGCCGTCAATGTCATTGCGAGGCCCGATGGTTCGAATTCCTCACCACAGGCTCCGGAGGGCCGTGGCAATCTGGCTGCGGGGCGCACCCCTCCTCCAGATTGCTTCGTCCTCCGGCAAGCCGGAGTCCTCGCAATGACAAATCGTAAGCGTATTTCAGAAACGGGACACTAGGGCTAGCTGCGTCAGCCCCGGCCTAGCCCTGAGGCGCCGACGGATTCTTCAGTTTCTCGGCGGCGGCCTTCAGGTGCGCGACGAATGTGTTTTCCGGCACCGCGCCGACGAACTCCACCACGCCGCTGATGACGGTCTTGGGCACGCCCATGACCTGGAAGTCCTGCGCCATCCTGGGGAACTCGCTGATCTCCACCACGTCCGCGCGGATGCGGGGGTTGAGCATCGCTGCTGCGTGGGCCATCCTGGCCACTCGCGGGCAGTACGGTCAGGTCGGCGTGACGAACACCCGCACGTGCAGGTCGCGGTCAATCTTCCTGACCTCCTCCCGTGACTGGGGCGACAGCGCGTTCTCGCCCTTCGACAGGTGAGTGAGCGCCTCCACGACGTTCGGGAACTCATTCCCCGCGGGGATGCCGTAGAAGCGGATGTTCCGCTCTCCGTCCCGCGCGAAGATGATGGCCGGCAGGTTGTCCACGTCCAGTCCCTGCAGCTTGTCCTTGTCCGCGACGGCGTCGTACATCTCCAGCTTGATCTTGTCGGAGAGCGACGCCACCTCCTGGAGCAGCTCGTTGGTCTGCGGGCAGTACAGGCACTCTGGTCCGGACGCCGACAGCCGGGACACGAGAATGACCTTGACGTCGTTCACCAGGTCTTTCCGGAACGTGTCCCGCAGGTATTCCTTGTCTTTGTCAGAGAGAATGGGCATTGGTCCCTCCTTTGTCGTCGGCCCTCATATCCATGATACAGCATGGATATGGTCAGGCGTCGGTCATGCGCGACCCTTCACTCCATGAGATGCGGGAGAAAGACGGGAGGGTTCCAGGCGCCTGTCCGATAACCGAACGTCTAAAGAGAGTGCAGAGAGGGCAAAGCCCTCTCCGCCAGGGGTCTGGGGGTGAGGGTTGTCGGGCAGGCTCTAAGAGGCCGGGCCGTCTGTGGACGGCCCCGTGTCGCGCGCCTTCTCCGCGGCGTACGCCAGCCTCTGCCCCGCCGTGACGAACGCCAGCGCCGCAACCAGCGCCAGCGCGGGCTTGACCAGGCCGCTCAGCAGCCCCAGGGCCAGGAGGATGACCCGCTCAGGCCGCGCGGCGATGCCCACGTCGCCTTGAACGCCCAGCCCTTCCGAGCGGGCGCGCAGATAGCTGACCAGGAAGGACGCCACGAGCGCGGCGAAGGCCAGCATCACCCCCGCCGCATCGCCGAGGCCCACGTAGCGCCAGGCCAGCCCGCCGAACACCGCCGCCTCGGCGACGCGGTCCGCCGTCGAGTCCAGGAGCGCCCCGAAGCGCGTCACCCGGTTGGAGGCGCGTGCCAGCGCCCCGTCCAGCATGTCGAACAGGCCCGCCGCCAGCAGCACGACGCCGCCCGCCATGACGTAGCCCACGGCGATGGCCGCCGCCGCCGCCACGCTGATGAGCAGCCCGACGATGGTCAGGGCGTTCGGGCTG
>JAUSIH010000050.1 GCA_030648205.1 Dehalococcoidia bacterium
CCAGGCGCAGGACGCCCGCCGCCGCGACGATGATGGCGTCGTACTCGTCCGTGAGCGCCTTGCGCAGGCGGGTGTCCACGTTGCCGCGCAGAGGCCGCACTACTACGTCAGGCCTGGCGGCCAGCGCCTGCGCGGCGCGCCGCACACTGCTCGTGCCAATCCTGGCGCCGAGCGGCAGGCGCTCAAAAGGCAGGCCGTGGCGGGAGACCAGGGCGTCGCGCGGGTCGTCCCGCACGGGGTACGCGGCGACGGCGAGGCCGGGCGTCGGCTCCGTGGGCAGGTCCTTCAGGCTGTGGACAGCCATGTCTATCTTGTCGCCAAGGAGCGCCGCCTCGATTTCCTTCACGAACACGCCCCTGCCCAGGCTTTCGAGGGAGGCGGTCCGCCGAATGTCGCCCCTGGTCGTAATGCCGACCACATCCCACCGGACGCCGGGATGTCGCGCGGAGAGCAGGTCAATGACGGCCTGCGTCTGACGCATCGCGAGGGGGCTGGTGCGTGTCCCGACGCGGACGGTGCGAGCGCGAGTCACGACAGTCTCAGGGAACGGGAGGCTCGTCCAGCTTGAAGAGCGCGCGGGCGGTCCGCGCGTAGCCGTCCTGCTGCCCCTGCTCCTTGAGCGTGGCGATGGGGTCGTGCAGCAGCTTGCTCACGATGGCCCGCGTCATGGCCTCCACCTGGGCCTGCTCCTGGGGGCCGAGCGCGGGCAGGCGCTTCAGCGTCCGCTGAAGCTCGCGCTCGCGGATGGCGTCGGCCTTCGCCTGGATGGCGGAGATGACGGGGACAAGCTCCTGGGAGCGCCACCAGCGGAGGAACCGGTCCGTTTCCTGCTCCACGATGGTCTCCACCTTCTGGATTTCGTCCTCCCGCCCGCGGAGGTTGGCCTCGGCCACCGTGCGGAGGTCGTCTATGTTGTACAGATGCACGCCCGGAAGCGAGCCGGCGCGGGGGTCAATGTCACGCGGCATGGCGATGTCCACGAGAAGCAGCGGGCGTTCCGCCCGCCGGGCCATGGCCTCGGCCACCGCCTCCTCCGTGAGCACGTAGCCGTGCGCGCCCGTGGAACTGATGACGATGTCCGCCTCAATGAGCGCCTGGGGCACGCTTTCCCAGGACACCGCCTGGCCGTCCAGCTCCTGGGCCAGCTCCACCGCCTTCTCCGGCGTGCGGTTGGCGACGATGAGCCGGGCCGCGCCCAGGTCGCGCAGCGTTCGGGCCGTTATCTTTCCCGCGCCGCCCGCGGACAGGACCAGCACGACGCGTGAGTCAAGGCTGCCCCAGATGCGCCGCGCCATTTCCACCGCTGCAAAGCTCACCGACGTCGCGTTCCTGCCGATGGCGGTCTCCTCCCGCGCGCGGCGTCCCACGCGGAGGGCATGGTGAAACAGGCGCGAGATGGGCTGGGACACCATGTGGGCGTCGCCGGAGACCTCCAGCGCGCGACGGACCTGCCCCAGCACCTGCGCCTCGCCCACGATCAGCGAGTCAACTCCCGCCGCCACGCGGGACAGGTGCATCACGGTCTCCTCGTCCTCGTAGGAGTAGAGGTAGTGCGCGAACTCCGCGGCGGGCAGCCGGTGGTGCTCGGCCAGGTATTTGACCAGTGTCCGCGAGGTATTCTCGGAGCTGTCGCCGACGGCATAGACCTCGGTGCGGTTGCAGGTGGAGAGGATGGCGCCCGCGCGGACGTAGCGGCCCAGGAACGCCAGGGCGTCCTTGAGGCTCTCCCCGGGGACGGCGAGTCGCTCCCGGACGTCCACCGGAGCGCTCTTGTGGCTAATCCCGACAACGACCAGTTTCACGGCGTATCTCCAATCGGGCCGGGCCGCGCGGAGGTCACCAGACGCCTCCGTTCCCCTTCCCGAAGCAAGTCTTGCAGCAAGTGGTCTCTGGCCTCGTCCAGCCTCTTCTGGCGCACAAGCTCCAGAAGACTGTCGTTGAGGCACTCCCGCCATCGCTCCGGCGACGCCCGCCTGCCCCGCGCACGAAGCGCCTTGCGCGCGTCAGCCACCACGTGGGCCAGGCTGGCGTACTCAGGCCCCACGACGCGCTCCAGCTTCTCCCGTATATGACGCGCCAGGGCGGGGCCAACGCCGCCCGTGGATATGGCCAGCGTAATCTCGCCGCGACGCACGATGGACGGCGCAATGAACGAGCACAGGGGGGAAACGTCAACCACGTTCACGAAGATACCGCGCTCCTCCGCCTCACGCTGGACGGCCTGGTTGACCACGGTGTCGTCCGTGGCGGCGATCGCCAGCCATGCCCCCGCCAGGTCGCCCGCCTGGTAGGCGCGGCGCCGGAGTTCCAGCGATAGCTCAACAGCAAGGCGTTGGAGCGTGGGCGTCACGGCAGGGCTGATGAGCGTGAGCCGCGCGCCGCACTCCCTGAGGGCGAGCACTTTTCGCTCCGCGATGTCGCCTCCGCCGATGACGACGCACCGGCGGTCCTGCAGGTTCAGAAAGACGGGGTAGTAGCTTGGCATGTCTGGCCCGCGACCTCTCCCACGCTACATGAAGTACTTGACGCGAGTCTTCTTCCACTCGCGCACGCTGAACAGCATGGCGTAGTCCGTGATGCCGGTCTTCTGGCTGATATGCAAGGCTATCTCCTCGCAGCGCTGCCTGGTCACGGCGTGGACCATGGTGAAGTGCGAGTAGAGCCAGTCCGGGTACGTGGGACGCTGGTAGCAGTGGCTGACCTGGGGGAAGGAGGCCATGATCTTGCCGATCTCCTCGCCCTTCTCCTTCGGCACCTTCCAGACCACCATCACGTTGGCCTTGAATCCGGCGCGCCGATGGTGCAGCACCGCGCTGAAGCGCCGCATAATCTTCCGGTCTATGAGCTCCCGCGCCTTCGCCAGCAGTTGGGCCTCGGTGACGCCCAGGCGCTCGGCCATGCCCTTGAAGGGCCGGTGCTCCGCGGGAAGGTCGCCCTGCAGCTCGCGTATGCAGGCGATGTCGAAGTCGGTCAGAGGAAGGGGGGACTGCCAGCCCTCGACGGCGCTGGGGCTGTAGTCGAAAGCGGATGTCTCCTCCGCCATCATGTCGAAGTTGACGCCCACCTTGAAGAAATGGATGGTGGGCAGGATGCGGTAGGCCTCGGCGCCCGACTTGCGGGCCAGTTCCTCCACTGCCTGCTCGATTGTCTCGGCGGGCGGCACGGCGAGGGTGAACCAGAGGTTGTACTCATGCGTCCGCTCGTAGTTGTGGCTGACGCCCGGGTGCGCGTTGATGACGCGGGCGCCTTCCGGCAGCCGCTCCGGGCGGAAGCGCATGGCCACCAGGGAGCTTTTGTAGCCCAGGCGACGGGTGTCGAAGATGGCGCTCATCTGCCGGAGCACATGCTTGCTCCGCAGGTCAGTGAGGCGCTTGAGCACCTCTTCTTCGGAGGCGCCCGCCTGCTCGGCGATTGCCATGTAGGGGGTCTCTATCAGGGGGATGGACGTCTGGACGACGTTCAGGATCTTCCGGTCAAGCAGGTCTATGTCCGCAGCGGTATCCGTAGTCACGCACGCACCTCGTAGCTGACTGTTACTTGTTGACTGGCTGGAGTTGGGGGCGCAGGACTTTCTCGTAGGACTCCGCCACGGCGAGGAGCACTATGTCCGCCAGGCCGTAGATGTCGCGCCATGCCTCCGCCACCTCATCCGGCGAGTGGTGGTTCCCCGTGGCCTGCAGGGTAGCGTCGGTCAGGGAGCGGCGGAAAAAGAGGAAGGCCTCCATGACCTCTTTGAGGGAGAGGCCACGCCGGGCCAACTCCGTACCGTACTCCTGGCCGATGAACCGGGCCTCCTCCTGCAATTGGGGGCGCCGCTTCTTCTGCGCCATGTACTCCGTCGCGATGCCCAGGAGTTGGCGGCCAAGCAGGCGCATCCGCAGACGTCCCTCCTCATCGAAGGCGCCGTGCCAGCGGCCCGGCTCCTGCCGCAGCCGTCGGCGGAGCCGTCGCAGCGCCACATCCTCCCCGTCTGGCGCGCCGGCGCCCGCATGGGGCGCGGACGTCCTATCGACCAGGCCGGTCACGTCGTCGTGGGAGAAGCGCCGGTGGCCGCCGACCGTGCGGAAGACGCGGACACGCCCGGCGTCGGCCCAGTGGCGCAGCGTGGCGGGATTGACGTTCAGGATATGGCAGGCCTGGCCCAGCGTGAGCCAGCGGCTTTCTTTGGTGGGGACCTTTTTCTCTAGCATGAAATCTGTAGAAATCTGCTAAATACTTATTTTCCGTTTCCTAGTCCACGTAGAATAGCATACGTTTGTGTGACAGTCAACACAATGAGGTGTAAATGTCACCGAAGGAGCGCGCCGTATTGCCGCGGGCTGATGGCCGTGATAGAGTGAGCGTGTTATGTGGGCTGGCATGTTCAACCTGGAGGAGGACAAGCGGCGGCTCGTCCAGAGCCTGCGCCGCGAGGTCACCGACGAGCGTGTGCTTCGGGCGATGGAGCGTGTGCCGCGGGAGCTTTTCGTTCCCGCGCTCAGCAGGCACCTGACCTACGAGGACATCCCCCTGCCCATTGGCGAGGGGCAGACCATCTCGCAGCCGCTCATCGTCGCGCTGATGAGCCAGGCCCTCCTGCTGAAAGGCCCGGAGCGCGTGCTGGAGATCGGTACGGGCAGCGGGTATCAGACCGCCATTCTGGCCGAGCTTGTCCGGGAAGTGGTGTCCGTCGAGCGGCACGCGTCTCTGGCGGACGAGGCCCGTCGGCGGCTGGGCCAGTGCAGCTACACGAACGTGCAGGTGCTCCAGGCGCTGCCCGACAAGCTGGGCTGGCCCGAAGGCTCCCCCTACGACGCCATCCTCGTGACGGCGGGCGCTCCCCACATCCCGCTGGACCTGCTGCACCAGTTGGGAACGGGCGGACGGCTGGTCATCCCCGTCGGCTCGCGCTACGAGCAGACCCTCACTCGCGTCATCAAGAGCGACCACGGCCTGACCGTCCACAATCTGGGCGGGTGCCGCTTCGTGCCGCTGGTGGGGCCGGGCGCGTGGCCTGAGCACCAGTACGAGGGCGAAGAGGCGTAGGGGTGGAAATTGTATCTGGGGAACACCCCCAGCCCCCCCCGTTCCTTCGACTTCGCTCAGGACAGGCCTGTCGAAGGGTGAACCGCTCATGGTGAGCCCGTCGAACCATGAGCGGCTTTTCAAACCGTGCGTTTTCGCAACTAAATACTAGGATGAGACGGCCCGCGCCTCGCCGCGCAGCTTGTCTATAAGACGAGACGCCTCGGACCTGGACAGCTCCTCAGGCGCCCTGCCGAACAACCCCTTGCTGCGCTCCCTGGCCTGGGCTTCGCCCAGGTTCAGCGTTGTCCGCGCGATGGTGTAGATGGCCTTGACCTGCGCCGCCGTCGCGGGAGGCTCCACCTTCGCGGCGGGCCTCTCGGCGGGTCGTGCGACGGGCGCGTCCACCACGCTTCCGCCCGACTCGAACTCCTCGCAGAACTGGGTCCCGTATCCCAGCGCGGCCAGGGCGCGGCCCAGCGCCTTCGTCTCCGCCTTCTCCACGTAGTCGCCGAAGTCCTCTTTCGTCTCCATGCCCCAGCCCGTGGCCTCGCCGCCGCCGGGGATGACGACCCGCGCCTTGAACAGGGCCATGGTCCCCTCCTGGCGAGCCAGCTCCGTTTGCACAATGGCCTCCGGATGCTCGGTGCGGAGCCACAGGAGGCGCCACTTCACCTCCAGGTAGTCGCGCCCGTTGAGGCGCGTCAGGTGCCTGCTGGGGTCAAACGGTCGGTCAGCCATCGCACACTCCTCCTCGCTTTGAAACTAGGACAGATGTTCCAATAATGCCCATTGTAGCATGGGCGGCAGGCAGCGGCAACCGGAAGGGCGGATGATGCGCCAAGCCGACGGGAGACGGCGGCGACCGGAGCATGCGCGTGTGCGGGCCGACTTGTCCGCGCGCCGTACAGGTCTTCAGTTACCCAGGACGACAGATGACAACCTGCTGCACTCTGGACTCGTTGTAGTTGCGTTCTCTGTAAGTGACCGTGGCGGTCACCCGCTCGGTATCGTTGCTGTAATAGGTGCTCCACCAGACGATTTGACTGCTCCAGGAAGCCGACGAAGGGTCATTGGGGCCACGGCCAAAACCGCCGTAGTCCGACTTAGGCCACGATGATGTGAAGCTGGAACTCCTGATGACTCGAACGTACTGAGTAGATAGCCCTACTCCGAAATTTGCGTACACTGGCCCCGAGACGGTGCCCGAAGCCGTCACCGTGAACCGCCAACGGGCCCCTCCAGATTGGTACGTTTCCTCAAGCGCGCCAGTGCAGGTTAGGGACTGGATGGTAGCGCCTAGCGGCACCGCCACAGGCGTTGGTGTGGGCGTGGGTGTCGGCGTTGGCGTCGGCGTGGGCGTGCCGGTGACGGTGAGCGACACGTCGCGGCAGACGAAGTCCGCCTTCAGGTCCACGGCGCAGACGGTGAAGCGGTAGGTCTTGCCCGCCGTCGCCGCGTGTGGCGTGCCGGTGAGCTGCCCGTCCTTCCCGAGCGCCATCCCGAACGGCGGGAAGCCGCCCATCGCGCCGTACTGGAAGTGGTAGGGCGGGCTGCCGCCGGACGGGTTTCTAGCAGCGGAACCCGGCGGCGGGCATGGCATGGTGAATTTAACAGTCGGCGGATCGCAGAACGAGAAGGGCTGGCCGTTCGGAAGATACTGCTTGCCAGCGTCCGCCGGGGTCAGCACGAGCGGCGCGGTGAACTGGAACTTGGGTGTGCCGGTGGTGAGGGTCATGGCCGGGCCGGGCGGCGCGACCTGGTCAATGAGGGCGAGATGCCACTCAGCGAGCTGCGCGAGAGTCTCCAGAGCCTCGGCATCCGTCGGGTGGGGCACCGACAACACGATAGTTGTCTTCACCATAATCCCGACGTTGCGCGTTCCGGTGTACAGGAACAGGTACACGAAATCCTTGTCCGCAACGCGGCAGGCCGCTGCAAAATCGCCGACGGAACGCACCGGAATCTCTGAGCCAATCGTATTGGCGTCAAAGCGAATATCAGCGCATGTCTGGCCCTGGTCCGATGACTTGGCGCTCTTGTCAGGGGAGAGCACGGCAATAACGAGCTGATGGCCGCCGTACCCGCCGCTCTTGATGCTGGTCTCCACGTTAAAGTTACGCACGAACGCCGACCCGCCCTCGCCTTGGAGAGTCTCGTCTCGTGTGCTCGTTGCGAGGTAGCCCGGCAGCGGGAACTGATTGAACGTCATGACGAGGTCCTTCGGATTCGCCGTGACGGGCTTTGGCGTGGGTATGGGGGTCGGTGTGGGCGTAGGTGTCCGCGTGGGTGTCAACGTCGGCGCAGGCGTCCGCGTGGACGTGGGCGTAGCGGTTGGCGCTGGCGCAGGCGTCCGCGTGGGCGTGGGAGCAGGCGTCGGCGTAATCGTCGGCTTGGGCGCAGGTGCAGGCGTAGGCGTTGCCGTCGCGTTAGGAGCAAGGTTTGGGACAAGTCGCGCGAGCCGGTCTCTTTCAAGGCGAGGCACATTTGCCTCTTGTTGCGATGCGGGCTGCACGGTGCACTCGAGGTTGGCTTGCGCCAGCACCATGAAAGTCGAAGAGCCTGGTTCGAATTTTCTTACCAGCACATCTACATGGAGCGAAGAAATTTTCGCCTCCGCCACTCTTTCCCAGATGCCCACCCATTTCGTCGCGTCAACATCCTTCTCTCCGCGCAGCAGGGGTCTGCCGGGCGGCGACCCGGTGACATTCAAAGTGGGGAGCCATGAAGTCGCCACGACGTTATCAAATGCAAAGTCGTCTCCACCACCGTTGAATGCGAAATAGATGTTGACTCCCTGCCCCGCGGGCGCGGAGGCAGTCCCTCCCGCCGCAACCCTGATGCGCGTGGAGCCATCGCTTTCGTAGATCAGCACGCAAGCAGCGTCCGAAGGCTTGATCGCGGCTTCATGTGGGGTGGGATGCAAGATGATAACTGGAGCTTTATCAGGTGTGGTAGCTTGAAGGGCGGCTGCCGCTTGTGGGGCATTCGCCGCCGGAGATGGGGACGTCGCGGGCGTCACGGCGGGCTGCGTGCAGGCGGCGAGGAGCGCCACAGCGCTGAGGATAAGACCGACGCTCCGCACCATGATACTCATAATGGGCGCATCCTTTCCCTTCTGCATTGAGAGAAAGACCCAAGGTCCCGGCACGCGAGCGAAGCTCCGAAGTGGCCTCATTGTACACCATGCCGTCAACACGTCTCAACAACGGTGACAGAACACGTAGGGCAATCGCGTCTTAGTGCGAGCGTTCATTCCCGTCCGTCCCGTGCGTCTTTGAAGAAATGCTTAAAGAAGCCCGCCGGTTCACCACCGTCATTCCGGCGAAAAGCTTGCCCCGTACCTGATACGGGGCCGGAATCCAGCGTTCCCCGATACTTCTCTGGATACCGGCTTCCGCCGGTATGACATGGCATAGGGAACGTATTTCCGAAGAAGGACGCCCCCTTTGCGGTTTGCCATGTCCATGAGTAGGAAGGAATTAGACGCGATTGCTTTGAGAGAACACGCAGTTTCTTTACGCCCTCCATGCCCTTTGCTATACTGAGCGCTGTGCCTGGCCTCATGGACCCTTCCACGGAAGGGCGTAAAGAAGTATGGACTACGAAATCGTCATCGGGCTGGAAGTCCACGCCCAGCTTCTCACCAGGAGCAAGATGTTCTGTGGGTGCAGCGCCGCCTACCAGACCGCGCTGCCGAACAGCCACGTCTGCCCCGTCTGCCTGGCGTTGCCCGGCGTCCTGCCCGTGGTCAACCGCCAGGCCGTCGAGTACACCATCATGACGGGCCTCGCCCTCAATTGCACTATCCCGGACCACAGCAAGTTCGACAGGAAGAACTACCCCTACCCTGACCTGATGAAGGGCTACCAGATATCCCAGTTCGACATGCCCCTCTGCAAGGGCGGCCACCTGGAGGTTGACGTGGAGGGCGAGCGCAAGCGGGTGCGCATCAACCGCGTGCACCTGGAGGAGGATACCGCCAAGCTGTTCCACCGCGTCGGCGACGACGGCGTCCGCTGCAGCCTGGTTGACGTCAACCGCTCCGGCGTGCCGCTCATGGAGATCGTCAGCGAGCCGGACATGCGCTCGGCGGAGGAGGCCCGGCAGTACCTGATGAAGCTCCGCAACATCCTCCAGTACCTGGGCGTGTCCTCGGGCAACATGGAGGAGGGGAGCTTCCGCTGCGACGCCAACGTCAGCCTCCGGCCCAGGGGCGCCCAGGAGCTGGGGTCCAAGGTGGAAGTCAAGAACATGAACAGTTTCCGCTCCGTGTACCGGGCGCTTCAGTTCGAGGCGGAGCGCCAGCGGAAGGCGCTGGATGCGGGCGTGCGCATTGTCCAAGAAACGCGCGGCTGGGTGGAGGAGAGGGGCGTGACGGTCTCGCAGCGCTCCAAGGAACAGGCCCATGACTACCGCTATTTTCCCGAGCCTGACCTTACGCCCCTGGCGATGAGCCGGGGGTGGGTTGAGGGCGTCAAGGCGAAGCTGCCGGAGCTGCCGGACGCCCGCCGCGACCGTTTTGCGGCTGAGTACGGCCTGCCCGTCTACGACGCATCTCAGCTATCCGGCAGCAAAGCAATGGCGAACTACTTCGAGGCGGCGGTGGCCGAGTGGTCGCGTCTGCGCGAGAAGAAGCCGGCGGAGGCGCGCGCGGCTCTCGCCAAGCCCATCGCCAACTGGATGCTGGGTGAGTTCACCCGCCTCCTGAACGCCGCCAACATGGAAGTCGGACAGGCCAGGCTTACGCCCGCGCTGCTGGTCGAGCTTGTGGACATGGTGGACAAGGGGACTATCAACCAGACCGGGGCCAAAGCCGTGCTGGAGGAGGCGTTTCAGACCGGCAAGAGTCCAGCCGGCCTGGTGCGGGAGAAAGGCCTGACCCAGATTGGGGACACAAGCGAGCTTGCCTCCGTCTGCGAGCAGGTGATTGCGGCCAGCCCGCAGGCCGTCGCGGATTACGCGGCGGGCAAGGAGCAGGCGCTGAAGTTTCTTGTGGGACAGATGATGAAGGCGACCAAAGGCAGGGCGAACCCGAATGTGGCCGCCGCCCTTCTGAAAGAGAAGCTGGACGCCCGGAAGGCATAGGATGACGACGCCACCGCTCGCGCGGCCACAATGGAAGTCGCCCGCGGACCTGCTCAGATCTCGATGAAGCTTGTCAGGTTTCTTTACCCCGGTTTGCACATCAAGCGCTATCTGGCGCTGAGCGTCCTTGGCATGCTCGCGATAGGCGCGGGGCTGGCGTACCTCTTCATCTATGTCTATGTCCTCAGCGGGAACGTGCCCCATGTGCTCCCCAACCGGGCTATGGAAGTCGCCCTGTTCCTTATCACGGGCGTGGGACTGGTGGCGGCGGGCCTCTGGGGGATCATCCGGGCGCTGACGCCGCTGTGGAATCCCTCTGTCCGCGGGGGGAACTTCGCCGACATCATCCTGCGGCACCAGCATCGAGGAAGCGGCCCCCGGATTGTGGCCATCGGAGGCGGGACGGGTCTCTCCACCTTGCTCCGCGGCCTCAAAGAGCATACCTCCAACATCACCGCCGTGGTGACCGTGTCGGACGACGGCGGCAGCTCAGGGCGTCTGCGCCGGGACATGGGCGTCCTCCCGCCCGGCGATTTTCGCAACTGCCTGGTCGCGCTGGCGGACGCGGAGCCGCTGGTGACCAAGCTGTTCCAGTACCGGTTCAGCAAAGGCTCCGACCTGGAGGGTCACAGCTTCGGCAACCTGTTCATCGTCGCCATGTCCGGCGTGACGGGCAGCTTTGAAGAGGCCATCTACGAGTCCAGCCGCGTCCTGGCCATACGGGGGCGCGTGCTGCCCTCCACCATCGCCAACGTCACGCTGTACGCGCAGATGGAGAGCGGCTCCATGGTCTATGGCGAGTCCAGCATTACCGGCTCCGGCCAGTGCGTGCGGCGGGTTTTCATTGAGCCCGCCAAGGTGGAGGCCTATCCGGAGGCGGCGCAGGCCATCGCCGAGGCGCAGATGATTATCATCGGCCCTGGCAGCCTGTACACCAGCATCCTGCCGAACCTGCTCGTCGAGGGCATCCGTCAGGCGGTGGCGGGCTCCCGCGCGCCCAAGGTCTACGTCTGCAACGTGTCCACGCAGCCGGGCGAGACCGACGGCTACTCCGTGGCCGACCACGTGGAGGCCCTGCGGCAGCACGGGGCAGGGCTCTTCGACCGCATCATCGTGAACTCCAACGTGGCCGAGCTCCCGCGCGAGTGGGGGAACAAGGTCCTGCGTCCGCCCTCGGGTCCTCTGGATGGCATCCAGGTCATTGCGGCGGACGTGGTGAACCCTCAGTATCGCCTGCGGCACGACCCCGGGAAGCTGGCGGACGTGCTGATGACCCTGTACAATACTGAGAAGGGTAAGAGCCGGGCGCCCAAGTACTCTACGGTGGAGCCGACCGCGGCTCCAGGAGCTTAGAAAATGGGACCCTATCTGAACATCGCGGAAATCCTTATCTCCGTTATTCTCATCTTGGTGCTTGTCTTGCAATTGAAGGGCAGCGGCGCGGGCTTTGTCTCTGGCTCAGTCTCGCCTTTCCAGACTCGCCGGGGACTGGAGAAGACGCTGTTCCAGATCACCATCGTCCTCGCCGTCCTCTTCATCGTCATATCCGCGCTGAGCGTCCGTCTGGCGCGCCTCTAGAGTAGCGCGGCCCCTTTCTGAATCGCCGCACGCCGCTGCGCGAGGGCACGGTGCGTGTCATCACCCTCCTGACCGACTTCGGCACGCGTGACGCCTACGTGGGCGCCATGAAGGGCGCTATCCTCAACGTCAGCCCCTCGGTGGCTATCGTAGACATCTGCCACGACGTCCCTCCGCGGGATATCCTGGCGGGTGCTTTCCTGCTCGGCGGCGCCTATGCGTCCTTCCCGCCGGAGACCGTTCACGTGGCGGTCGTTGACCCCGGCGTGGGCACGCGGCGACGGGCCGTCCTGCTGGTCACGCCCTCGGCGTTCTTCCTGGCGCCGGACAACGGCCTGCTCAGCTTCGTCCTGGGCGACATCAGGGGCCGCCCGCTCCGGACCCGGGCCGCCTTCGGATCGCCTCGACGTGTCATCGTCCCGCGCGGCTGCGCGGCCTACGCCCTGACCGAGCCGCGCTACTGGCGACATCCGGTCAGCAGCACCTTCCACGGGCGGGACATCTTCGCTCCCGTGGCCGGCCACCTGTCGCAAGGGATGCAGCCGGACGCCTTCGGCCATCCCGTCTCGACTCTGGCCTGTCTGTCGTTCCCTCCGCTGGGGAGACAGCCGGACGGCGCAATTCAGGGGCACGTCCTGTACGTTGACCGGTTCGGCAACCTGGTGACCGACCTCCGGCCGTCGGACCTGCCGGGCAGGGACGTCACCGTGGACGTGGCGGGCAGGCGCATCCGAGGGGTCAGGCGGACGTATGCGGAGGCGACGGGCCTGGTGGCGATAGCGGGAAGCGCGGGCTACCTGGAGGTGGCGCTGCGGGACGGCGACGCCGCGCGAACACTGGGCGCTCACGTCGGCGACCTCGTGACCGTGCGGAGGGCGTGAGCCAGGGCCTCTTCGACCGCCGCGCGGGGGGAGAGCGGCAACGCCCGCTTTTCCGTCGCGGGCGGGTCCGCTACACCTGTAGCAGAGAGGCCCCATAGGGATTCGTCTGGTTGTGGCCGCCCGTGGACCAGTCCTCCAAGGGCGGCGGCCTTGCCAGAGTAAGTCGGGCGAGGGCCTTACTAAACGCGGGCGCGCGTCGGGCGGGCCGCTGCGTCGGGCCCGATGGGGGTCACAACCACCTGGTCACGAGCATCCGCTTCGTCAGCCGCCCTGTCGTTCGCGCCCATGGAGCGGAAGCGGGACCGGCCTGACACCTTCTCGCGGATGGCCGCGGTCAGCAGCAGCGCCATGCCCACAATCACCAGGGGGAAGACGACCTTGATGACCACGGGGACCGTTGCGTTGTTGAAGAAGTCGGATAATGCGAAATAGATTGAATAAACCACCAGCACCGTGATTCCCACTGTTGACAGCACGACCCCGATGAACTTCATGAGATGCCCTCCTTTTGGCACTTTTCCCGCACCGCGGACCGAGCCCGGGAGAGGCGCCCGCGAACCGGCAACGAGCCGCTCGGCGCGTCCCCGCTTGCGCGCTATTATGCAGTTTTAAAACCGTTTTGGCAAGTGGGTCTTAGACCAATTTTAGAGAAAGTTGCTCGGACAGAAGGGCGCGGAGGCCGGACGCCAAGCGCGGCCCGCCGGGAGAGAGGCGGACGAAGGAGAGCCCCCCCCGCTCTCGAGCGTGAGCGCTGGTGTCCCGTTTCTGACATACGCTTACGATTTGTCCTTGCGAGGACTCCGGCTTGCCGGAGGACGAAGCAATCTGGAGGAAGGGTGCGCCCCGCAGCCAGATTGCCACGGCCCTCCTTCGGCGGGCCTCGCAAGGACAGCGACGGCGAATTTCGGGAACACCACACGAGAAGTCATTTCAAAATGCCTTGCTCACCCTGAGCTTGTCGAAGGGTGAGCGGTGGTTTTTCCGTTCATGGTGAGCTTGTCGAACCATGAAGCCGATTTTCGGAATAGCTTCTACGTCTGCGGCGACTCAATGGGGAGGTCGTCCCGGTTGCCCCACTCCTGCCAGGAGCCGTCATACATGCGGACGTGGGGATAGCCCAGCAGCTTGAGCGTGAAGAAAGCGTGCGCCGCACGCACTCCGGCCTGTCAGTACGTGACGATCTTTTTATCCGGCGTGACGCCGTGCTCCTGAAGCATGCGCCGTATATCCGCGGCGGGCTTCATGGTGGGTACATTGGTGTCCCTGAGGGTGGTGAGCCACTCCAGGTGCGTGGCGCTCGGTATGCGCCCGCCGTGGCGCGCGCGGACCGTGCTCCCGTCCCACTCGCCGTCGCTGCGTACGTCCCAGATGAGCGAGCCCTGCTTGCCGATAGCGTCCGCGACGGCGTGCGCGTCGGCGAAGATGCTCGCGTCGCGCCGGGGCGTGAAGGTGGCGCGAGTGACCCGCGGCGCGTCCAGCGAAATGGGCCGCCCTTCGGCCATCCACTTCTGCCAGCCGCCGTTAAGCACTTTGGCGCGTGTATGGCCGTAGTACGCCAGCGTCCACCATACGCGCACTCCGTGCCGCATGAGGCCCTCGCCGTCGTACACGATGACGAGCGTGTCCTTCCCGACGCCCGCCTGCGCCATCAGCTCCGTGAACTGCTCCGGGGTCGCCACGCGCCAGGGATTGCCGGGGTCCTTGGTGCTTTCCCACGGGACGTTGACGGCGCCGGGGATATGGGCGCGCTGGTAGGCCGCGGAAGGCTCTGCGTCAATGATGCGGACATGAGGGTCTTGCGCGTGCGCGGCGAGCCAGTCGGTCTCCACGAGCAACTCGGGATGGGCGTACCCGTAACTTGACATATCCGTTCTCTTTCAGCGTGACCTGCCAGGGTGCAACTTAGCGTCCATTATACGGCACATGTCTGCTGATGCGCCGTATAATGTGCTGGACACATGACGCACACGACGAACGCCCCGGCTCCCCGGCCGGACGGAGCGCTGCCGGACGTGGTCTCGCCGATGCTGGCGGTGCCCGTCGCCGAGCCGTTCGATTCCCCCGACCACATCTTCGAACCCGCGTGGGACGGAATGCGCGCCCTCGCGTTCATCGAAGGAGGCAGGCTGCGCCTCCAGGGCCGCAATTTGGCGGCGCCGACGGGCGAGTGGCCCGAGATGGAGGCGCTTCCCAAACTCGTGAGCGGCGACGGCGTGGTGCTGGACGGCGAGATCGTGGCGCTGGACGCGCTGGGCAGGTCGAGCTTCACCCGCCTTCAGGACCGCCTGCGCCGCCAGACGCGCGAGGGCCCGGAGCGGGCCGCCCGGCGCATTCCCGCAACGTACATGGCGTTCGACATCCTGTACTGGGCGCACAGGTCGCTGCTCACCGAGCCGCTGATGCGGCGCAGGGACGTGCTGCAGCAGGTCGCGCGGACGGAGGGGCCTCTGCGCGTGGCGGAGTTCGTCGAGTCCGCGGGCGTCAGCTTCTTCCAGGTGGTGGAGCAGCTTGGGCTGGAGGGGATGGTCGCCAAGCACAAGGATGGTATCTATCTGCCGGGCAGGCGCAGCCCGTACTGGCTGAGGGTCAGGGTCGCGCGGAGCGGGATATTCGTCATCGGCGGGTACACGTTCGGCGGAGGGAACCGTCGCCAGCCGTTCCTGTCGCTGCTGCTCGGCCTGTACGACGGCGACCGCCTGGTGTACGCGGGCAGCGTCAGCGGCGGCTTCTCGGACGCGGCCCGAAAGGAGACGTATGAGAGGCTCGTGCCCCTGCACACGGACGTCTGCCCTTTCGCCAGTCCGCCCGTCTCGATTCACCAGTTCATCTACTGGTGCGGGCCGGAGCTGGTCTGCCAGGTCAAGTACGGCGAGATGGCCCCGGACAAGCGCGTGCGCTTTCCCCTGTTCGTGGCGCTGCGCCCGGACATATCCCCTCACGACTGCGCGCCTGAGGATGTGACGGCGCCGCCGCTGGAGGGGTGACCCGTCCCCCCTGTGTCCCCCTTCCCACTGGGAAGGGGGAGAGAAGAAAAGGAAGTGTGGGAGGACACCTCCCACACCCTCCGGCAAGGGGCATGGCCCCTCTGCACGCCCCTGCGGAGAATGCAAAGCCTTCTGGCAGCGTCATAGACTGCTCCTCCGTGTGTTCCCGGGGTAGAGACCGTTGTAGCGTCGCGCTGTCGCTGGACGGGGTCTTCGCCTTGCCGCTCCGCCAGCCTTCACCTATAATCTGGATGTTACTGTACGAATTTCGAGACGGCGCCCTTCCGTGGAAGGGCCAAGGAGGCCCCTCGTGCTGAAGTCCCACGCCTGTGGTGAGCTGCGGAGCAGCCACATAGGCCAGTCGGTGAAGCTGGCAGGGTGGGTCCACCGCCGCCGCGACCACGGCGGCCTCATTTTTATTGACATCCGCGACAGGAGCGGCGTCGCGCAGGTCGTCTTCAATCCGGCCACGTCGCAGGACGCGCACAAGGTCGCCGACCAGTTCCGCAACGAGTGGTGCGTCCTTCTGGAGGGCGAGGTGGCGCGCAGGCCCGCGGGCACCGAGAACAAGCACCTGCCTACGGGCGAGATCGAGGTCATCGCGCGGCGGGCCGAGGTGCTGAACCCGTCCAAAGTCCCGCCCTTCTACATCAACGAGAACCAGGAGACCGACGAGTTCCTGCGCCTGAAGTACCGCTACCTGGACATCCGCCGCCCCGCCATGCGGGAGAAGCTGGTGCTGCGCCATCGCATCGTCAAGCACATGCGGGACTACCTGGACACGCAGGGCTTCATCGAGGTGGAGACGCCCATCCTCACCAAGAGCACGCCGGAGGGCGCGCGCGACTATCTGGTGCCCAGCCGGGTGCAGCCGGGCAAGTTCTACGCCCTGCCGCAGTCGCCGCAGCAGATGAAGCAGCTCCTGATGGTGGCGGGCATGGAGCGCTACTTCCAGATAGCCCGTTGCTTCCGCGACGAGGACCTGCGCGCCGACAGGCAGCCGGAGTTCACGCAGGTGGACATCGAGATGAGCTTCGTGGAGGTGGAGGACATTCTGCGCCTCATGGAAGCGATGTACACCTCCATGCTGGAGACTGTCACACCCGACTGGAAGCTGGTCAAGCCGTTCCCGCGCTATACCTACCAGGATGTCATGGACCGCTTCGGCAGCGACAAGCCCGACCTGCGCTTCGGCATGGAGCTGCGGGACGTGAGCGACATCATGGCCCAGACGACGTTCCAGGTCTTCCGAGGAGCCATCGAGGCGGGCGGCGTGGTGAAGGGCCTGGCTGCGCCGGGCTGCGCGGGCTACACGCGCAAGCAGGTGGACGAGCTGGTGGAGCTCGCGAAGGCGCGCGGCGCGAAGGGCATGGTCACCGCCGCCATCGCGCAGGAGGCCAGCCTTGACGGGCTGACGATGGAGCAGGTGCGCTCGCCGTCGTCGCGGTACGTGACGGTCGAGCAGTGGAAGGCTCTCGCCGCGCGGCTGGGCGCACGGCCCGGCGACATGATGATGTTCGTGGGCGGGCCAGCGCACATGGCGACCACCGTCCTGGGAGCGCTCCGGTCGGAGATGGGCAAGCGCCTGAAGCTGGCCGATCCCAACCTCATGTCATTCGCCTTCGTGGTGGACTTCCCGCTCCTGGAGTGGAACGAGGAGGAGAAGCGTTGGGACGCCGCGCATCACCCGTTCACCGCGCCCCTGGACTCGGACGTCGCTCTGCTGGAAAGCCAGCCGGGCAAGGTGCGCGCCAAGAGCTACGACCTCGTGTGCAACGGGTACGAGCTTGCCAGCGGCAGCATCCGCATCCACCGGCGCGAGCTGCAGCAGCGGGTCTTCCGCGCCCTCAGCTATACGGACGAGGAGACGCAGGCCAAGTTCGGGCATCTGCTTGAGGCCTTCGAGTACGGCGCGCCGCCGCACGGGGGCATCGCCGCGGGCATAGACCGGACGGTCATGCTGCTGGCGCGCGCCGAGACCATCCGCGACGTCATCGCCTTCCCCAAGACGCAGACGGCGTGGGACCCGTTGTTCGATGCGCCGTCCGTCGCGTCGGAGCGGCAGCTCCGCGAGCTGCACCTGCGCATCGTCGAGGACGAGAAGCCGCAGGGGGCCGCGTAGCCCGCAATTCACGGGGAACACGCGCCGCCTTCATCATCTCTTCACATATCGCCTCTACACTGAGAGACAAAGCTCGCAAGGAGGAAAAGAGATGAAACGCGATACAGCGTTGCTCGTGGGCGGACTTCTGGCGCTGGCCCTGAGCCTGGGCGGCGCGGTTGCGTGGGCGTACCCGCAGACGGCGAGCGCGGCGCAGCGGAGCACGGTCGCGGCCCCGGCCCAGAGCGCGACCACCGTTATCATGGAGGGGCTGGTCTTCAAGCCCGCGACGCTGACGGTCCCCGTCGGCGCGACGGTCACATGGGTCAACCGCGACGCGGCCCCTCACAACGTCGTGGCGCAGAACAAGGCGTTCGCCAGCAGCGTCCTGGGCCGTGACGCGGCGTGGAGCCGGACGTTCACCCAGCCCGGCGCGTACAGCTACGTCTGCACGCTGCACCCGGGCATGGTCGCGCGGGTCACGGTAACGGACAGCGAAGGGAACGTCCCGACGCCGCCGACCGTTGACGCGCCGCCCGCGCCCGGGCAGGGCAACCACTGTGGCGGGCTGACCGACGACGAGATGCGCAAGCAGATGGACTCCATGCACGGCCAGGGCAGCTACGACCAGATGCACCAGGGCGCGAACGGTGCGATGGGCCCGGGCGCGCATGACGCGCACCACGGCGCGAGCGGGACCGGCGCTGGCAACATGATGGGCGGCAGCGGTGGCATGGGCGGCATGATGGGACGGTAAGACCACCGGGAGGCATACGATGGATTGTGGAGGGATGGCAAACATGATGGGCGGAATGTTCGGAACGGGGTTCGGCGGCTGGGGGATGGGGTGGCTCATCAGCGCGCTGTGGATGGTGCTCTTCTGGGGTGGGATCATCGCGCTGGTGGTGTGGGCGGTGCGGCGCCTGACGGATGGCCGCGGCGCGGTGGGCGCGGCGCAGGCGAACCCGCTGGACGTGGCGAAGATGCGGCTGGCCCGCGGCGAGATTACCTCGGAGCAGTTCGGCCAGCTAAAGAAGGACCTGGGCGGGTAGGCGGCACTGCCGCTTTTGCAGGAGGGGACGCGCAAGGTCTGGGCCTTGCGCGTCCCTAGTGAGGGGAACAGCGGGTCAACGATTGGGAGAATGCATACCTGTCCAAGAAACGGAGGGATAAGGGACATCTTCTCCCCCCCATCGCTCCTCGTCAGGGAAAAGCCGTGCTCGGATGAATGTGGGCTTCAATTGAGTAGCCTCTGACCCGACTTGGATAATAACCTCATATGAGATAGGGCCACAGATTGGGAAATTAGTTTGCTTAGCCGAAATCCTTCCCTCATGGAAAATGACGCCCACGGTTTTCCAGACTACCTCATATTTTCCGCGCACAAGAATGTCGAGATAATCATGACTCCTGGCGGGAATAGTTCGAGACAGTTCAATGCCTCCACCGTGCTCTTGCCAAGGATACCTGTGCCCATCCTGCGGTAGCGGCAACGGTTCCCCGCCTACGACATTTGCGCACGGAGTACCGTCTGACAACATACCGCGCATCTCACACAGTCTTCCATAGCATCCAGGGATTGGCTTCTCCGTAGGGTTGCGAACTTTCAAGCGAAGCCAGATATCGCCAGAATCTGCGCTTGTTGCTTTGTCAGTAGTTACTACTAAGCGAAGCGTTTCGGCCTGCTGAATACGGAACGCGAGGCGGTAGCCTGCAATCACAAAAAGTAGCAGGAGAAGCGCGAGACCGGCAATCAAACGAGATTGCCACGGCGAAGCATCTACTATTTTCCCAAGCTCTGGAGCGAATATCCCCACGAAGGACAGACCGAGTACGCTGGTGAGAAACATCTGAACAATCTCCCACCAATCTCGGATGTCAGGTGACCTGCTGAGAGGTCGCACAGCCAGCGCAAGAAATGCTGCCAATGCACGGATTTTCATGTAGTCATCTTAGAGATTCTCTTTACGCTGCGTCAAATTAGCCAATATCTCAGAAAGCAGGCCGCCGTGCTACAATCGCAGCGTATGGCTGAGGGAACGGTCCTCGTCGCGGACGACGAGGCGAAGATCGTGGACGTGGTGCGCGCCTACCTGGAGCGCGAGGGATACCGCGCGCTCACGGCCCGCGACGGGCGCGAGGCGCTCGACGTGTTCCGCCGCGAGCGGCCCGACCTCATCATCCTCGACCTGATGATGCCGGAGATGGACGGACTCGAAGTGTGCCGCGCCGTCCGCAAGGAGTCGGCGACGCCCATCATCATGCTCACCGCCCGCAGCGAGGACGCGGACAAGCTCGTCGGCCTGGAGCTTGGCGCGGACGACTACGTGACGAAGCCCTTCAGCCCGCGCGAGCTGGTGGCGCGCGTGCGCGCCGTGCTGCGCCGCACCAGCGGGGCCATGACGGCGTCGGAGCGCATCACGCGCGGCGGCATCACCCTCGACGCGGCCAGCCACGAGGTCGCCGTGCAGGGCAGGCCCGTGAACCTGACGGCCACGGAGTTCAAGCTGCTGCTGACGCTGATGCAGCGCCCCGGGCAGGTGTTCACCCGCGCCCAGCTTCTCGACGTGGCGCGCGGCGAGCTGGCGGACGCCTTCGAGCGGACGGTTGACGCGCATGTCAAGAACCTGCGGCGCAAGCTGGGGATGCCCGCCGAGGGCGGCCCCGCTGGCATCGTGACCGTGCACGGCGTGGGGTACAGGTTCCAGGAGTCGAGTCGTGCCTAGGATGGGACTCGCGGTCAAGCTGACGCTGGCGTTCGCCGCCGTGGCGGTCGCCGCCGTGGCCCTGACGGCATTCCTCATCTCGCGCGCCACGGACTCCGCCTTCGGCGTGTACGTGACGCACATCCGAGGCATGGGCACGATGATGGGTGGCATGATGCACGAGATGATGGGCGCTCCAGAGGGGGAGTTCCTGACCACCGTGAACCAGTCGCTCTGGCTCGCGGGAGGGATCGCCGTTCTGGCCGCGGTAGGACTTGGCCTGCTGCTGGCGCGGCAGATGGCGATGCCCCTGCGCGGCCTCACCGTCGCCGCGCGGCGCATCGCCGGGGGCGCGCTCGACGAACGCGTGCCCGTGGCGACGCGCGACGAAATCGGCGAACTGGCCGCGTCCTTCAATGCGATGGCCGAAGCGCTCGCCCGCAACGAGACGCTGCGCCGCAACATGATCGCGGACATCGCCCACGAGCTGCGCACGCCGCTCTCCGTGCTACAGGGCAAGCTCGAGGCCATTCAGGACGGCGTGGCGCAGCCGACCCCCCGGGAGGTCGCGTCGCTGCACGAGGAGGTCATGCTGCTCGCGCGGCTTGTCGCGGACCTGCGGACGCTCTCCCTGGCCGACGCGGGCCAGTTGGAACTGCGTCGGGAGCCGGTTGACCTGGCGGCGGTGGCGCAGCGCGTCGTCCGGGCGATGCGCGCCCAGTCCGAGGGCAAGGGCGTGGCGCTCACGCTGGACTTGCAGTCAGGCGGGCTGTCCGCGCTCGCGGACCCCGACCGCGTCGTGCAGGTGATGGAGAACCTGCTGAGCAACGCCATTCGGCACACGCCGACCGGCGGCAGGGTGGATGTACGGGTGAGCGCACGCGACGGTCAGGTGCGCCTCACAGTGGCGGACTCCGGTCCGGGCATCCCGTCGGATGACCTGCCGCACGTATTCGAGCGCTTCTATCGCGCGGACCGCTCCCGATCGCGCGCCAGCGGCGGCTCCGGCCTGGGGCTCGCCATCGTCCGGCATCTCATGGAGGCGATGGGCGGACGCGTGGACGTGGAGAGCCAGCCGGGACGCGGCGCGACGTTCCACTGCACCTTCAATACGGGCCAGGGGCCGCCCGTCGCATCCGCCGACGCGAGGGCCTAACGGCGCAAACGCTGGGCCCTTCGCGCGTGGACGCGCCTGCCACTTCATGCTACAATCGTATGTTAGATAGCCATTGTGTTTGTCACGTACCTTCCCGTAATCCGTACCCTCTAGGAGATTTGCGTGAAAGTCGCTACCGAGCGTACCACTGAGAACCAGGCCGTCCTCAACGTGGAGCTGGAGCCTGAAGAGATGGAGCAATGGCTGGACAAAGCGTACAAGCGGCTGGTCCAGCGCGTCGTCGTTCCGGGCTTCCGCAAGGGCAAGGCCCCCCGGCCAATCCTGGAGGTCCAGGTGGGCCGGGAAAGGCTCGTGGAGGAGGCCATCCAGATACTCGTCCCGGAGACGACGGAAAAGCTCATCAAGGAGCAGTCCCTGGAGGCTTTCGCCGAGCCTAAGTTCGAAGTGGAGAAGACCAATCCGGTCACCTTCAAGGCGACCATCCCTCTGAAGCCCGATGTGGACCTGGGCGACTATGCGTCCATCCGCGTCGCGACGGAGCCCGTCCTTATTACGGACGATCAGGTGACCAAGGTCATTGACGAGATCCGCTGGGAGCAGGCCCCGTGGGTGCCCGTCGAGCGGCCCGTCCAGATGGGCGACATGCTCATTCTGGACATAGACTCCAAAGTGGATGGCCGCCCGTTCATGAGCCAGAAGGGCGCCACGCACCGGCCCATCGCGGAGGTCCCGGACCCGGTGCCCGGCTTTAACGAGAAGCTGGCGGGCATGGCGAAGGGCGAGACCCGCGAGTTCACCATCGCCTTCGCCGCCGACCATCCGGCGCGTCAGTGGGCAGGCCGGAGCTATGCGTTCAAGGTCACCATTCACGAGGTCAAGGAGAAGAAGCTCCCGGAGTTGAACGACGAGTTCGCCAAGGGCGTCGGCGACGGCTTCGAGGGTCTGGAGAAGCTGACGGAGCGGGTGCGGGAGAACCTTCGCGCCAGCGCCGAGGCCGAGGCCCGCAAGAGGTACGAAGAGCAGGCTCTGGACGCATTGGTGCAGCAGGCCAAAATCACGTTCCCGCCCGTGCTGACGGAGCGCGAGGTGGAGCACATCCTGTCCGACCAGGAGCGCGAGCTGCGCGCCAGCAACATCACGTGGGATGACTACCTCCGGAGGACCGGCAAGACGCTGGAACAGCTCCAGGAGGAGGTCACGCCCGTCGCCGCCAAGCGTGTGGTCCGGTCGCTGGCCCTCAGCATACTGGCCGAAAAAGAACGCATCCAGGTTGCCCCGGCGGAGGTGGACGCGGAGATGGAGTCCATCGTCAAAGGCTCAGGCGAGAACGCCGACCGCATCCGCCAGGCCCTGTCCACCAAGGCCGGGCGGGACAGCGTGGCGCGGTCGCTTCTGACACGCAAGACCGTCGAGCGCCTGGTCGCCACCGCGCGCGGAGAGCAGCCAATCGCCCCGCCAGCGGAGACGCCGGCCATCGGCAAGACTACATAACGGCTAGTAGGGAGGAGGAGTACCCATGATGCAATCGCCTCAGAGCATTATCCCCATGGTCATCGAGAGCAGCCCCCGCGGAGAGAGGGCCTTCGACATCTACTCTCTGCTTCTCAAGGAGCGCATCGTCTTCCTGGGCATGCCCATCAACGACCAGGTGGCGAACGTGATCATCGCCCAGCTCCTGTTCCTGGAGCGGGAGGACCCGGAGAAGGACATCAATTTGTATATCCACTGTCCTGGCGGCATCGTCACCGCCGGGCTCGCCATTTACGACACCATCCAGCTTCTCCGGCCGGACGTGGCCACCATCTGCGTGGGCATGGCGGCCAGCATGGCCACGGTGCTCCTGACATCAGGCACCAAGGGCAAGCGCTACGCCCTGCCCAACTCCACCATCCACATGCACCAGCCGCTGGGCGGCGCTCAGGGCCAGGCCTCGGACATCGCCATCGCCGCGCAGGAGATCCTGCGTATCCAGCGGAAGTTGAACGAAATCCTGACGCGCCACACGGGCCAGCCCATTGAGCGCATCACACGGGACACGGACCGCGACTTCTACATGACCGCGCAGGAGGCCAAGGAATACGGCCTCGTGGACGAGGTGCTCCAGAAGGCGACGGTGGACGGCAAGCCCAAGACGAAGGCCCCGGCCTAGAGCGTGGGCGGGCTTTACCGCGGCTTGATCGGCGCTATACCAGGGGCTGTCAAGAATTGAGGGAGGAGACTCCCAATGGCAACCACTCGTGGCGGGCGAGTCCAATACCAATGCTCCTTTTGCGGCAAGAGCCAGGACCAGGTCCGGCGCCTGGTGGCCGGGCCGAACCGCATTTACATCTGCGACGAGTGCGTCGGCCTCTGCTTGCAGATCATTAACGAGGAGTCGCCCGCGGCCGCCACGCCCAAGTCCAGCCCCGCAAAGACTCCGACTCCCAAAGCCATCTACGACCAGCTCAGCGAGTACGTCATCAGCCAGGAGAGGGCCAAGAAGGTCCTCTCGGTGGCCGTGTACAACCACTACAAGCGCATCTCCCAGCCTCCGCGCTCCAGCGACGTCGAGCTCTCCAAGTCCAACATCCTGCTCATCGGGCCGACGGGCAGCGGCAAGACCCTTCTGGCCCAGACTCTGGCGCGCATCCTGGACGTCCCCTTCACCATCGCGGACGCCACTTCGCTCACCGAGGCGGGCTATGTGGGCGAGGACGTGGAGAACATCCTCCTCCGTCTGCTGCAGTCCTCCGACTACGACGTGGCGCGCGCGGAGAAGGGCATCGTCTATGTGGACGAGATTGACAAAATCGCCCGCAAAGGCCCTAACCCATCCATCACGCGGGACGTCTCCGGCGAGGGCGTGCAGCAGGGCCTGCTCAAAATCCTCGAAGGCACGGTCGCCAACGTGCCTCCCCAGGGCGGACGCAAGCATCCGCACCAGGAGTTCATTCAGGTCAACACCGCCAACATCCTGT
Source organism: Dehalococcoidia bacterium (assembly GCA_030648205.1). NCBI lineage: Bacteria > Bacillati > Chloroflexota > Dehalococcoidia > Dehalococcoidia bacterium. Next base: position 24,416 of record JAUSIH010000050.1, read on the forward strand.
TCGTGTGCGGGGGCGCCTTTGAGGGGCTGGACAGGATAGTGGAAAAGCGCCTGGGATGGGGGAAGCGCACCATGGGCTTCAAGTCTCCCGCCCTGAAGGACGACCAGAAGGTCAGCGACGAGCTGCTGCGCCACACCACGCCCGACGACCTGCTGCAGTTCGGCCTGATACCGGAGTTCATCGGCCGGCTGCCCATCGTCTCCAGCCTGGAGGCGCTGGACAAGCCTGCCCTGCTGCGCATCCTGACCGAGCCGAAGAACGCTGTCGTCCGCCAGTTCCAGCGCATGTTCACGCTGGACAAGGTGGAACTGGTCTTCACGCCCGAGGCGCTGGACACCAGCGCGGAGGAGGCGCTGAAGCGTAAGACAGGCGCCCGGGGCCTGCGCACCATCATCGAAGAAGTTTTGCTGGACGTGATGTACGACATTCCCTCGCGGCCTGATGTCCGCAAGTGCATCATCAACGCGGACACCATCCGAGAGCGCAAGCGCCCGCTTCTGCTCACCGCGTCCGGCGTGCCCGTGGAGGAGCACGCCACGGGCAAGACCGCCTAGGAGTCATTCCAGAATGCCCGCTTACCCTTCGACAGGCTCAGGGTGAGCGGTGGTTTTTCCGTTCATGGTGAGCCCTTCGTCCTTCCAGGGAAGGATCAGGGCAGGCTGTGTCGAACCATGAAGCCGAATTTTGGAACGGGTTCTAGCAAGTCCTCGTTTCAACACACCCCATGTTCTTTGGAGGTGAAGCGCCATGCCCGTCATCCTCGTCGAGGCGCGCGGCCGCACGGCCCTCATCACGCTGAACCGCCCCGAGGCGCTGAACTCGCTGAACGCGGAGCTTTTCCAGGGGCTGGCGCAGGCGTTCGCCCAAGTGCGCGACGACCCGCAGGTCTGGACGGTCGTCGTGACCGGCGCGGGCGACAAGTCGTTCTGCTCCGGCGCGGACCTCAAGTGGATGTCGCAGATCCAGCAGGAGGCGCTCAAGTCGGGCAAGCCCGTGAACCGCGAGCGCCCCCGCGTTGACCCGTTGCGCGACTTCGGCGTGTGGAAGCCGGTCATCGCCGCCGTCAACGGCTACTGCATCGCGGGCGGGCTGGAGCTGGCGCTGGCCTGCGACATCCGCATCGCGGCGGAGCACGCCAGCTTCGGGCTGGCGGAGGTCACGCGCGGCATCATCCCCGGCGCGGGCGGCACGCAGCGCCTGCCCCGGCTCATGCCCTTCGGCGCGGCGCTGGAGCTGCTCATGACCGGTGACCGCGTCGGCGCGGCGGAGGCGTACCGGCTGGGGCTGGTCAATCGCGTCGTGCCTCTGCCGGAGCTGCTGCCGACGGCGCTCGCCCTGGCCGAGAAGATCAATGGCAACGGCCCGCTGGCGGTGCGCGCGGTGAAGGAGGCGGCCTACCGGGGCACGAGCCTGCCGCTGGGCGACGGGCTGCGCGTGGAGACCGCGTTGTGGTGGGCGACGCAGCAGACGGAGGACGCGAAAGAGGGGCCGAAGGCGTTCGCGGAGAAGCGCAAGCCGGAGTTCAAGGGGAGATAGGCGGGCGACAAAAGAGCTATGTGCACGTGGTCACGCGACGTTTGTGCAGTGGTAGGGGAGGCTATCTATGAAGTTCCGAGTGGTGCTGGAATATGACCGGAAGACGAGAAGCTATGCCGCCTATTGCCCCGAGTTGCCTGGCTGCGCTAGCGCGGGAGACACAGAGCAAGAAGCTTTAGACAACGTGAAGGAAGCCATCGCTCTCTACCTGGAGCCTGCGCCTGTCAAGATGCAAGCGAACGGGAAGGTTGTTGAAGTGGAAGTGGCGGCCTAGTGGTACGAAGGCTTTCTGGACTAACAGCTTCACAAGCTGTTCAGGTTCTCCAGCGCCACAGTCTGGTCCTTACATCACAACGGGGCGACTTGTTCGCTGCCGAGTAATTCCGCCACCGGTCGGCCTAGCGCTCTGGAGAGCGCGATCAGGGTTTCAATTCGTGGCGACTGCTCGCCATTTTCGATTCGGACAAGCGTGACTCGCCCAATTCGTGTGGCAGCAGCAAGAGCACCCTGCGTCATGCCCGCCGACTTTCGTAGAGTTCTGATCCTCCCGCCCAGTTTCTGTCTTCCTGCTTTGCCGATGGCCTCTATGCGCGATCTGTAGGAAACGTCGCAGTAATGCCGGGCAAAATCCCAGGGCAATTCCGCAGATTCGCCTCGGTTGCTGCGAAGCACAACAGCATATGGATTCGGCAGCTCAATGGCGGCAAGATTAGACAAGTCGCCGATTTCGGGGATCTCGGCAAACGGAACAACGCCCCGGCAGCCGTCGGCGAACTCCACCTCGACGCCATTGGAGACAGCACATACCTGGGTTATCATCCGGTCTGCGTTCCTGACACGCACAGTAAGCGTGCTCATTTCTATCTACCTCCTGTGAGTCTGATCCCACACCCTGCGGATAGTTTCAGCGCGCCTGCGAAATGCATCGAGGATGTCATGATGCATACCCGGCGGGGGTTCCTCCATGAATGCCCCTGCGTTGAGCTCTATGCGGCATATGTCTTCGTTCCCGACCCAGACGTGAACGTGCGGTGGCTCGAATGCGTTCTCGCGAGTGTTTACGACGAAGCGGAACTGGCCTTCTGTCGCGACGGTCGGCATCTATGACTCCTGCCATGGAACCACCCCCGCCGCCTCGTTTCTCTCATGTTAATGTATCATATCCGATACAATTGTCAAGTTGCGCAGAGCGGAATCTTGTGCTATAACGGTCTCGGTGCGACAGGGAGTCCGAAGCGGAGGTTACGCGATGGGCTTTGACGACATAGACTTAGGGACTTTTGACGACGAACGCAGCGCTAAGCGAGCCTTGGGAGAACGCGACAGAAAGATTCTGTATCGAAACGCCAACAAGAAATGTCAGAACCCCGGCTGTCGCAAAAAGAACTCAGAGATCGAATATGACGAAATGCAAGTAGGGCACAAGACCGCCTACTCAAAAGGTGGTAAGACCACCCTCAAAAACAGCGTTTGTCTCTGTTGGACTTGCAATAACTTACAAGGGGATTACAGTTGGGCGACTTTTCTAAAGAAACAGGGTTTTGAAGTTCCGAAGATCCCGAAGACGCCGGAACAGTCGATGAAAGAGGCTCTGGAGACTTTGACTGTCAAACAACTGAAGCACCTTGCGGAACAACACCACATAAAGGTGCAGGGGCGACTTGAAGAGGACTTCCTTGATTCCCATAGAGTAGCTCCGACAAAAAGGCAATACATCAACAAACTTTCGGGAATAGTAACCAATGCAGAATTGACCTCCATGCCCAAAGAGACCCCCAAGAAGGCCAAGGCAAAGAAAAGAAGAAATTCGGATAGTTTTTGGTAAGCGTAGCCTTCGCGTTGCCTACGTCAGCTACATCCGCGCCAGCGTCCGCTCCACGAACTCCGTGAGGTCGTGCCCCGCCGCGGGTTTGCCAGCGCCGTCCACCACCTGCCGCCCGGCGATGCGCGCGTGACCCTCGGCGGACCGGACTAGACCGCCGCCTTCGTCTTCCGCCGCAGTCGCTCCAGTATCCACATGCGGGCGAGCGTCGTCGGGCCGACGCCAAGCTCGCGGGCCTGTCCGCGCAGGGCCTCCCACACGTCCGCGGACAGCCGCACGGGGATCACCTTGTCCAGCGGTTTCCTCACCTGGACAGTGACGACCTCGTCCGTCTCGTCCCAGGCGTCGCCGCGCTCGATGCGCTCGATAGCTTTCTTAGCGTCTTTCATGCCCATATGATACGCTCATGGTGAGCTTGTGGAACGATGAAGCAGCCAATGCCCACGGGATTCCCAAGAGTAGTGTGGTGAACGCCACGAAAGTTGCACTTTACGCGCACCCGCTACGGCCCGTGGTAAGTCGTTAGCCGAGTCAACATCTCTGCATACGTCCACACTGTGAGACCGTGGCTCTGTGCGCGCTTTTTAAGCACTTTATCCTCGGTGACAAGAATACCTCCTTCGTAGGCGGCAGTGGCGGCGATGAGAGCATCTTTGGTGTGCTTCGAGTTGCCCTTACGGATGGCCTCAACCGTCTCGCCCGTGCCGAGCCGTGCCATGTCCAGCCTCGAAAAGTCCAGTACGAAGTCGCTGGTCGGAATCCACTGGCACAGGTGTAGGATGGAGGCCACCCTTTCCCGCTTTTCCAGGTCTGGGATTCGGGCCAATTCGTCTTCCTGCACATGTGTTGTGAGAAGAATAAGCTGCCCCGCTTGGACGGATTCCTGCAGTGTGCAGAGATCAGAATGGGCCGCCGCGAGTCGGTCGTAGATATGGGTGTCAAGCATCACGACTAAGGGCATGAATAACCTCCGTCTAGAGTTCCCCAAAGGCCGAATCCTGTTGTCGCTACGACACAAATTTGGGTAGACAGCTTACAGTATATCCCGCTCAACGGGATGGTTGGAGTCCTCGTGGATTCCGATACCTGAAAGGCTGTGAGGATGAGCGTCACAAATCTGAACGGTATGCCGAGCTTGAGAAACCATGCGCGGTTTGTCAGACGAGCAGTAAGCGCCTACACCCGCGCCAGCTTTCGCTCCACGAACGCCGTGAGGTCATGCCCCGCGGCGGGATGGCCAGCGGCGTCCACCACCTGCCCCCCGGCTATGCGCGCGCCCCGCAAGGCGGGGAACGCTCGCAGCGTCTCCACGATCAGCGGCGTCTCCCGCCGCATCCCGTGCTGGCGGATGAGCTTGAACAGCGGCAGCTCCTCGCCCTCTTTCGCCTTCATGTCCGCGACGCTCCGCCCCTCGACGGCGCGCCACAGCGGGTCGAACGCGCCGCCGCGGATGGGGTAGGTGCAGTAGGTGACGGTCGGCCCGGCGTCCACCTCCGGCGTGCACAGGAAGATGGTGATGCCGCTGCGCGGGGCCTTCTGCTCAATGAGATGCCAGATGACCTCCTGCCAGATGCCCTTCGGGCCGCCGGGCGCCGCCGGGTGCAGGTTGACGAAGCTGTGCTGGCGCACAAGCTCCGGCCCCAGGATGAGCAGGTAGCCCGCCAGGATGCACAGATCCACGCGATGGGGCGCGATGAGGCGCGAGACCTCGCGGTCGTACGCGACGCGCCAGGCGTCCGGCGCGCCCGTCCACGCGCGGCGGAACGCGCGGAACGACGTCGTGGCGAGGGGCAGCCCGTAGGACTTCACGAGTTGAATGAAGGCGTCGGAGCCGTCGGCCTCGCCCTGCTCACGGTTCATGAAGACGAACTCGATGCGGGCGCGCAGGTCACCCGCGCGGATGGACTCCTGGACGGCCCGCAGCAGGTTGCGCGAGCCTTCCCCACGTCCCGTGGAGAACCAGCCGAGGCGCAGTCCTTCCCTGGAAGGAGTCGAGGATGTGGTCATAGCGTCGTCTCCGGGTGTCGGGGCAGCAGCCCCAGCTTCTTGCCCCACTTGGCGTACTTGCTGGCGACGTGGACAAATGGGCTGGCGAGGTGGCCCGTGATCGTGGCGTGGCGCATCGCCTCCTTGAAGCCCTGGGGCGTGCCGTCGAAGTCGGGGAACTCGATGCGGACGCCGCCCAGCTCGCAGGTGGTATGGGCGTCGCTGCCGCCGGACATGATGAGCCGATGCTCCTCCGCGAACGCCCGGCAGCGCGCCACGTCGGACGCGAGCGTGGTGCGGGCGTTGAACACCTCCACGAGGTCAATGTCCGGCAGGATGTCCTTGAGCACCGCGTGGGTCATCGGCGAGCGGCGTATGCGGTCGAAGGGGTGCGGGATGGAGACGAGGCCGCCCTGCTCCTTGACGCGGCGCACCGCCTCGCGCGGCGGAAGGCCCTTCGGCACCGGCTCCGTCAGGAACAGGCCGGTGATTTCGCCGTCGGGGGTGCCGATCTCCTCCGCGATGATGACGCGGAAGGGCGCTATGCGCTGGGCGGCCTGCGCCCCCGCGATGCTGTTGTGGTCCGTGACGGCGATGCACGTCAGTCCCACCTGTTGCGCCCGGCGCACGAGGTCCTCCGGGCGGACGTTGCAGTCCTTGGAGTAGTACGTGTGCATGTGGAAGTCGCCGAGGAGCATCACGATGTCTTCGGCCTGTCGTGAGCGGCGTCGGCGGGCTTCTCCCCGAACAGGCTTATCTGCTCCGCCAGCCGCGTCTGGACCTGGGTCAGGCGCAGCTCGGTGACGTCCAGCCGCTCGTTGCACGCGCGGGCCAGGCGCATGCCCTCCTCGAACAGGCGCGCCGTCTCCTCCAGCGTCAGTCCGCCCTGCTCCAGGGTCTGGACGGTCTTCTCAAGCCGGGTGTAGGCCTCTTCAAACGTCAGGGCTTCATCCTTGGGCGTGCCTGACTTCTGCTTGTTAGCGGTCATCGCGCCGCACCACCTCCCCTTCTATCACATGCTCGCTCTCTTGTTCCTGCGCCGGGGTCTCGCCGCGCTTGCGCCGGACGAACGTCCGGAGCGCCCACGTCACGACGGCGCCGACGAGCGCCAGCGCCACGAGCGCAGCGACGAACGCGGCGAAGGCCAGCGCCAGCACGAGCGCCAGACCCGCCATCGCCAGCCCCGCGAGTCCCGCGGCCACCGGCAGCAGGATGCGACGACGCCACCGTACGGTCCTCGTCGCCGTCGGCTGCTCGGCGGGCGTATGCCCGTGTGCGTTGGCGTCGTGCTCCATGTTTAGAGGACTGACCATAGGCCTACCGCACCACGCCGCCGAAGCGGCCATCGCTGACATGCACCAGAATGGCGTCGCCGGGCTGCACCTGGGCCACGCTCACGACGGGCGAGCCGCCGGCTCGCTCCACGACCGCGTACCCACGCGACAGCGTGCGTGCCGGGCTGAGCGAGGCGATCTGAAGCGCCAGCCCGCGCACCCGCTCGCGGCGCAGGGCCAGCGTGGCGCGAACGTGCGCCGTCGCGGAGCGCATCATCTCGTCCACGCGCTGGCGGCGCTGGGCCACGTCCGGCACGCGCGCGGCCATGCGGCCCGCGGCATGATGCACCTGCTGTCGCCGCTGGGCTATCGCGTCCGCCAGGGCGGCTACGAGGCGCTTCTCGCTGGTGGTGATCGTGGCGCGCAGCTCCAGCCTGTCGGGCACGACCATCTCGGCGGCGGCTGACGGCGTGGGTGCGCGGCGGTCCGCCACGAAGTCCACCAGCGTCACGTCCGTCTCGTGCCCCACGGCGCTCACCACCGGCGCACGGCTGCCGTACACCGCGCGGGCGACCGCCTCCGCGTTGAAGGCGGAGAGGTCTTCAGCAGAGCCGCCCCCGCGCGCCACGATCACCACGTCAATGTCAGTCAGGGCGTTCAGGGACTCCAGCGCGGCCACAATCTCCTCCGCAGCGCCGTCGCCCTGGACGCGCGTGGGCGCGATCACCAGCTCGACGGCGGGGTAGCGCCGGCCCACCACGCTGATGATGTCGTGCAGCACGGCGCCCTGCGGCGACGTGACCACGCCGATGCGTTGCGGGAATCGGGGCAGCGGGCGCTTGCGCGCCTCGTCGAACAGGCCCTCCGCCTGAAGTTTGGCCTTGAGCCGCTCAAACTCGAGTTGCTGCAGGCCCAGCCCTTCGGGCTGGACCATGTCCACGTAGAGCTGCACGTCGCCGCGGGCCTCGTACAGGGAGATGTGGCCGTGAGCGACCACGGCCTCGCCGTCCTGGGGCAGCCGCGCGGGAACGGCGTTCCGGAACATGACGCTGCGCAACTGGCTCTCCCTGTCCTTGAGGGTGAAGTAGCAGTGGCCCGCGCCGGAGCGGAAGACGTTGGAGACTTCGCCGTTGACCCACAGGTCCGAGAGCAGGGAGTCCCTTTCGAGGCTCTCCCGCATGTAGCGGGCCACCTGGGCCACCGTGTAGACGGGCATGCGCGCTCCCGTGGTCTAGTGTAGTGCTTTCGAAATCTCGTTACCTGCGAGACATTGCAACGTTGTGGGGGTCTACCTCACCCGCTCGGTCTCTCTCCGCCATGCAGCGAGGGAGAGGATGGGGTATCCGGCGGGCGGACACACAGGTCCGCCCCTACAGGGCCGCAACGTTGATCGCCTTTGCATGGTTCCTGGTCTTTCACCCAGGGAACCATCCCCTTCCAGGAAAGGAAGGGGAATGAGAGATACTGGGGGTCACCCCCAGTGCCCCCGTTCCTTCGACTTCGCTCAGGACAGGCTTTGTCGAACCATGAGCGGCTCGCCCTTCGACAAGCTCAGGGTGAGCGGGGCTGGGTTCGGCTGTGTGTACGCTGATTTACGCAACTAGGTACTAGGTTACCCGCTCCACGTACAGGCCGGTGCGGGTGTCCACGCGGATGGTGTCGCCTTCGTTCACAAAGAGGGGCACGTTCACCGAGAGGCCCGTGTCCATCCTGGCGGGCTTGGTGCCCGAGGTGGCGGTGTCGCCCTTGTAGCCGGGCGCCGTCTCGACCACCTTGAGGTCCACCGTGATGGGCAGCTCCACGCCGATGGGCTGTCCCTTGTACGACAGTATCTGGACGGAGACGCCCTCCATCATGTAGTTTGCGCCGTCGCCCAAAACCTCCGCGCTCAGAGGGAACTGCTCGAAGGATTCTGTGTCCATAAAGAAGTGCAGGTCGTCGTCCTTGTACATGAACTGGCCTGTCCTGTGGTCCACCGCCGCGGGGGTCAGCTTTGTCCCGGCGGGAAAGCTTTTCTCAACCACCTTGCCCGTTTTCATATCGCGCAGCCGGATTCGCATGATGGGCTGGCGCTGCTGCATCTTCTGGACCGAGTATTCAAGGACTTGCAGGAGCTGTCCCTCAATCTCCAGAGTTATGCCCTTCTTCATGTCGCTGAAACTGACCATGCGCGCGTCTCCTTCAATAAGCATCATAGAATAACGTCGAGGGCGCCTACCAGGTCCGTGGGCGGCGACTTGTCTGCGTTACCTTGATGCCGCCAGCAAGCCTCGGCGCCTCACCCCCTCGGTCCCCCTCTCGTCAAGGAGAGGGGGAGGCAGCGGTGCAACTCCACTCGCCCGTGCGATACCCAACACAGCCTGCCGTCAAGCATCGTCGTGACTGGCATTGATGTATGGGTGCGGCGGCTGGCTAAGGTAGCCTAGCCTGCGGCAGCTAGGAGCACCAAAAGGGGCGTCCCGATACTAGATTGGGGTGCCTCTACTTTTTGGTCTCTCCGTAGCGATTACCTTTTGTAAACCACATATCGGAGGTTGTACTGGACAATATACTCAGGGAATTGGCAATTGCCTTGGCAATTGTTTTGTATCACCAGGCTGTATCTTCCCGCAGACTCGGCAGTAAATTTGAAATTGCTCTGCCTTATCGTCCCGAAGTCACGCACCATCGCGCCGGCGGGGTCTTGAATGTAGACCTTCATGTCGTTGCCACCGTTGGTTTGGATAATTTCACCCTGAACCTGTTCGAAACGGTTGAGGTCCAACGGAATCGAGATCAGTTTTCCTGGATTCAACGTACCTGAACTGGAAACAGGCTGGCCTGCTGTTAGTGGTGGAGACCGGAGGTCTGCTATCTCAGCCGTCATTCTTGCGATGGACTGGTTCGCCCGTTCCAGTGTTACTTTGACGGAGCTCAGGTCTTGCTGTGCTGTTGTCAATTTCGACGCGAGATCAGTTATCTGGGACTGTTGGCTCGATACCGTCCTCTTCGCATCAGTAAGGTCCTGCTGCGTCGATAGCAGCTGATTTCGAGCCGTCGTCAACTGCTGCTGGGTAGATGCCAACTCGCCGAGGGTGGTAGACAGTTGCTGTGATGCTCTCAGCCACAGTACGTTCATCCAAATCGACGCGCCTGCGAAGACCACCGCGGCCGCCATTAATATCCATTGGAGTGCCGATATCATCCCAGAGTGCAGCCTAGACATCGCGTCACCCCCTTTCAGAGTATATCAGATTGAATTGGTGTCTTGTGGGAGGCCGTGGTAGGTAGGTAATACCAAGCATCTGCGTAGAACTCCAGATTGAAGTCCTTTTAGAGCGCCCTTCCGTGGAAGGACTGCGCCCCGGATACACTTTAGCTACAGCTCTGCCGCCGCGCCCTTGGGCGCACGGGTCACGCCGCGCGCCCGGCCCTTCTCCATCGTCACGATGTCCTCAATGCGCACGCCGCCCCAGCCGGGGATGTAGATGCCCGGCTCTATCGTAAACACCATGCCGTCGGTCAGGACGTCCTTGGAGTTGCGGCCCACGCGGGGGTTTTCGTGGACGGCCAGGCCGACCCCGTGGCCCAGGCCGTGCCCGAAGGCTTCGCCGAATCCGGCCTTCTCGATGACCGAGCGCGCCAGGGCGTCGCCGTCGTGGCCGGTCATGCCCGCCTGCACCGTCTCCGCCGCCGTCATCTGCGCGCCCAGCACGATGTCATAGACCTTCTTGAACTGCTTGTCCGCCTTCCCCAGTATCACCGTGCGCGTCATGTCCGAGCAGTACCCGTCCGCGCGCGCGCCCATGTCAATGACGACAGGCTCGCCCTTCTGGATGCGCCGCTCCGACGGGTGGTGGTGCGGCATGGCCCCGTTCGGCCCGGCGGCGACAATGGTGTCAAAGGACACGCTCTCCGCGCCGTGCTCCCGCATATGTTGCTCCAGCTTCCAGGCGACCTCCTGCTCGGTCATGCCCGGCCGGAGCTGCGCGGCCACCGCGGTGAACGCGTCGTCGGCGCACCGGACCGCCCGCTCGATGGCGGCGTATTCACCGGCGTCCTTGAGGGTGCGCAGCTCCTCCACCAGGTCCTGGGTCGGCGTGAACTCCGGCCTCTGCGGACTCTCCATTTTCTTGATGGTCTCCACGACCAGGTTGTAGAGCGCCATCGTCATGTTGGCCGCCTCGTACGCGACGCGCCGCGCTCCCGTGTCGCCGAGGGCTTGCGGGAGCCACGTCTCAAGGCCGCCGAGCACCTTGACCAGCTCAAAGTCAGGCGCTTGCTGCTGCGCCTGCTCCCAGTAGCGAAAGTCGGTCGCCAGCACCGCCCTCTTGGCCGAGACGAGCAGGTGGCCCGCCGATCCGGTGAACCCCGACAGGTAGCGGCG
>JAUSIH010000051.1 GCA_030648205.1 Dehalococcoidia bacterium
CCGCGATGGCCTTCAGCTCCGTCTCGGTGGTCAGCAACTCCCTACGACTCAAGCGGTTCACGGTGAAGATGTAGGCGAGGATTGGGAATTAGGGGTTGGGGATTGGCGGCACCCGCTCATGGATTCGACATGCTCACCATGAGCGAGCAATACCAGCGAGGGTTCGGGACTTCAATAGGAATTGGTGGAATAAGATGGGTTGGCGAGATAACATAGATAGGCCACTGGCCGGATCACTCTACCCGCTTGGGTGAGGATTCCAGCAAACGTGAGAGGCTGGCCAAATCAAAAACTGAGAGGTGGATTCATGAATCGAATCAGCCAGCATTTAAAAGAAGGAACGCTCGGCGAGTTGTTGGTGGTGCTTCGATTTCTCCAGTATGACATTCAAGCCGCCCCGCCTCTAAAGGATTCGGGGAATGATCTTATTGCTGTACGCGGCGATGATTTCAGATCAGTTCAAGTGAAAACGACGACTACGGACCGTTTTGATTGCAGGGGCCTACCAGAGAAATATCATCTTTTGGCATTGGTGCAGCTTGATAAAATTGATCCATTCCACCTAGACAATTGCAAAATCTTCCTGCTCTCGAAAGGTGATGTTAAGCAAGGGAGTTATGCAGCCACACGCCTAACTGAATACGATTTGAACCAGGGGCGGATTGACACGTTGTTTGGGGAATGTCGCTCCGCCGCTTGCAGCGGTTGAAATGTTGAAATGTGGCTAGTCACAACTAAGCCAGCGGCAGGAGTGCAAACTCGATTGTTCCCGGACGACTTCTCAACAGTGCGACGGGAAATTGGTGCATTCTAAGACGGTCAATTAGGTGGAATGCCGAGTTTAAGCAACCTTGAGCGGATGCCAATAAACAAAGCACGCGAAAAAAGGAGGACATGCGCATGGCGGCCATTGACCCGGTCTGCAAGATGACGGTGGACGAGAAGAAGGCGGCGGCCAATGGGCGTACAAGGGCGTCACGTACTACTTCTGCGCGGCCTTTTAGCCCACGGCCCGGCCTGCGCGCCGCACCATGCGCCACGCCGCAAGCCCCAGGCCAAAGGCAAGCCCGGACTCAATGATGAAGATGGACCGCAGCCCCGCCGTCACGCTTGCCGTGCCCGCCACCAGCGCGCCCGCCCCGAACGCCAGCGAGGTGACGCTGTGCACGATGCCGAACACGGCCCCCTGGCGCTCGCGGGGAGCGGCCGCGCTCAGCATCGAGCTCGCCGAGTTCACCAGCGCGCCCTGGCAAAACCCCAGGCCCGTGAACAGAGCGATGGACAGCGCCGGCGCGCTCACCCACGTCTGAGGCAGGTAGAAGACCGAGGCCGCGAACGCAGCCAAGAGCATAATGAGCGGAAGCCGGCGTGGGCTACCCCAGCGCCCCACGAGCATGGAGGCGGTCGCGCTCGCCAGGCCCAGCAGCGACAGGGCCACGCCGGCGCCCGTCGCCGCCCCCTGCGCCATCATGCCCTGCATTAACCCGCCCATGACGGGCTGCAGCATGAACGGGCCGAGCTGCACGACCATGTACATGAGTAAAAGCGGCGTTACGCCGGGGGTGCCCACCACGGTGCGGATGTTTTGGACGAGGCCAATCCGCCTGTCCTGCTCCGCGGGACGCTCGAACCGCTCGGTGACGAAGGCCAGGACCACGAGCGCCCCCGCCAGCAGAAAGCCGCCGGTGACGAAGAACGGAACGCGGTAACCGACGGCGTCGGCGAGGAATCCGCCCAACGCGGGCCCTATCGTCGTGCCCAGAAAATACCCCATTTGAATGACTCCGAGCGCATAGGCCACCCGCTCCTTCGGAGCCTGCGAGGCGGCCAGCGCCAGCGACGCCCCGGTGGAGGCGGTCAGGACGCCGTGCAAGACGCGCATGACGATGAGCATGCCCACGGAGGTTGACAGGCCGGTGGTCGCCATCACCCCGGCGACGGCGAGCATCGTGCCCAGGATGATGGGCCTGCGCCCGTGACGGTCCGCCAGCGTCCCCCAGATGGGGCCGACGATGAAAGCGCTGGTGCCCGCCACGAACTGGGAGATGCCCGTCCAGAACGCCGCCTCGGCGGGAGTCGGAACGCCCAGGTCCTGGATGAAGAGCGGCATCAGGGGAATGACCGAAAAGAAGCCCGCGGTGGAAAGGAACTGCACCAGGGCCAGTGCGTAAGCGTTCTTCTCCCAGCCGGGGATGCGGTGCGCGATGTTCATCAAACGCTGATTATAGCGTCCTTTCGTCATTTGGGCCATACAGCCCTGTGTGGATTCGGCTTGACCCTCTGTGCAAAGCACACTATACTACGCCCGACCGCATTCCCGCCCCTTCGCGGCCAGCACATGCTGAAGGAGAAATGGCATGACCGCACACAGACACGCCCCCGGCGCATGGAGTCCCATCCTCGCTGTCCTGATGGTCGCAACGCTCCTGCTCGCCAGTTGCGCGCCCGCCGCTGCGCCCGCAACGCCCGCTGCTTCTGTGCCTCCGCCCACAGCCTTGTCGCCCACTCCGGCGCCTGCGATCCCCGGCGTCACGCCCACGCCTGCTTTGCGGCCCGCGCTTCCCACGCCGACAGCTACGCCCACCGGAGAGAAGCCCAAGCCGGGCGGCGTGCTGCGATTCATTCTGCCCGGGGAGCCGTCCAGCAGCGATCCTCACACCAGCGCGACACCCAGCGCGGCGGTGCCGTTCATCTACGAGACCTTTCTCCGCGAGAATCCGGTGACAGGGGTGGTCGAGCCCCAACTGGTCACCCGATGGGAGACCATCAGCGAGACCGAGACCATCCTGCACGTGCGCCAGGGCGTGCGCTTCCAGAACCGCGCGCCGGTCAATGGCCGGCCCATGACGGCGCAGGACGTCGTGTACAGCCTTCAGCGCATCGCCTCCAAGGACCCGGGCTTCTTGCGGCGCAGCCAGTTCGCGTCCGTCACCAAAGTGGAGGCGCTGGACGCCTCCCGAGTGAAGGTCACCTTCAAAGAGCCAAATGCTCCCTTTTTAACCAACCTCTCCGACCGCTTCAACGGGATCGTGGCGAAGGAGGCCGTCGACAAGTTCGGGAACCTGGACAGAGTCGAGGACGCCATCGGCACCGGGCCGTTCATGTTCGAGAAGGCGACGTTCGGCATAGGTGGCAGCATGAAGCGCAACCCGGACTACTGGCAGCCGGGCAAGCCCTATCTGGACGGCGCGGCGTGGAGTCTTATCACGGACGGCGGGACGCTGGTTGCGGCGTACCGCACGGGCCGCCTGGACGCGGGCGCGCAGTTCTGGGGTGGCATCAGCGTCGAGGACAAAGAGTCCATCCAGCGCGTGAATGCGGCGATGCAGTTCTACCCGGTGCCGGACGTGCGTCCCAACGTCCTGCTCATGAACATGGCGCGCAAGCCTTTCGACGACATTCGCGTGCGCAAAGCCATCCACCTGGCTGTCGACCGCCAGGAGATCATTCAGATTGTCATGGGCGGCAGCGCCCAGGTCTCCGGCCCCCTGGGCCCTCGCCTGACCCCGTATTACTCCATACCCGAGGAGGAAATCGTCAAGATGCCGGGCTTCCGCCCCAAGAACACTCCCGAGGGCCAGCGGGACATCGCCGACGCCAAGAGGCTCCTGGCCGAGGCGGGCTATCCCAACGGTCTGACGATTGAAGCAGAGGGGTCGCGGTACATCTACTGGAACAACCTCCAGTCGATGGAGCTAGCCAAGAACCAGCTTCGGAAGATCGGCGTCACGGTGAACATCTCGCTGCAGGACCAGACGACGTATTTCGCCAGGGAAGAGGCGAAGGACTTCAACTTCCGTCCGCGGGGCTTCAACGCGGGCGTGGAAGTGGACGCTCAGCTCGCCGTGCGGCATTCGTGCGGCGGGTCGCGGAACTTCGGCGGGTTCTGCGACCAGGAAGTCGAAAAGCTCATCGCAGAGCAGCGGCGGACGCTGGAGCTCGAGAAGCGCAAGGCCGTGGTGCTGAAGATCCAGCAGATACTCATTGACAAGGTGCCGCACATCTTCCTGTTCGAGCCGAACCGCTACGGTGTGCAGCAGCCGTGGGTGCGGGCGATGGTGCCCAGCGGCAGCGTGCCGTTCGGGTACACGGAGAATATCTGGTTCGCCAAGTAGGGCGCACGGGGTAGTCGAGAGGACGTCTGGCATAAGCAGCGATGCGTCAATATGTTGCCCGGCGGCTGCTGTTGTTCATCCCCACGCTGGCGCTCATCGCCGTGTTCGTGTTCGCGGTTGTGCGGTGGTTTCCGGGCGACATCGTGCTCGTGCTGACCCGCGACGCCGACTTCTCCGCGGAGGACGTGGCGGCGGAGCGCGCGCGCTTGGGGCTGGACAAGCCCGTCGTCGAGCAGTTCGCGGTGTGGTCGCTGAACATGCTGAAAGGCGACCTGGGCAAGTCGCTGTACAGCAAGCGCCCGGTCATCGAGGAGATGCAGCAGCGGCTGCCCGTCACGGTCGAGCTGGGCGCCATCGCCATCCTGTTCTCGCTGCTCATCGGCATCCCCGTGGGGATCGTCTCCGCCGTCCGCCAGGACTCCCTGCCTGACTATCTGGCGCGAAGTGTGGCCATCGGCGCCCTGTCCGTCCCGAGCTTCTGGCTGGCGACGATGACCATTCTCGTTCTGTCGCTTCAGTTCCAGTGGATACCGCCGCTGCAGTATGTTCCTTTCTTCGAGAATCCCTGGGAGAACCTCCAGCTTATGCTTTTCCCGGGACTGATTCTCGGCATCAACATGTCGGGCGCGCTCATGCGCATGACCCGGGCCACGCTTCTCGAAGTCCTGCGGCAGGACTACATCCGCACCGCGCGGGCCAAGGGTCTGCTGGACCGGTTCGTGCTTTATCGGCATGCCCTGAAAAACACCCTGATCCCCGTGATGGCCATCATCGGTCTGGAGATGGCGCACGTGATAGGCGGCTCGGTGGTGCTGGAATCCATCTTCGGGCTGCCGGGTGTCGGCAAGTTCGTGTTCGACGTTGTCCTGGGGCGCGACTACCCGGCTATTCAGGCCGCCAACCTCATGCTGGCGCTCTTTGTGCTGGGCATCAATCTGCTTATCGACATTTCTCAGGCTTTCCTGGACCCGCGCCTGCGGCACAACTAGAGGGGAGGGCGGATAAGACGTGCGGCGTCCGTCAGCAGCGGTCCCGGCGATGGCAGGGGCAGGGCACGTCAGAGAGGCGGGCGCTCGTCGGCGCGCGAGCCGCGGTATTGTGCGGTTCCTCCAGACGAAGCCGCTGGGCGCCTTCGGCGGGGCCCTCGTCGTAGTCATGGTGCTGGTCGCCTTGCTGGCGCCGCTCCTCGCGCATTTCGACCCGATCGACGCGTCGGCAGCGCGGCGGCTCCTGCCACCCGGCCCCCTGTACTGGATGGGCACGGACGGCGCGGGCTACGACGTCTACAGTCGCGTCGTGTATGGGGCGCGCGTCTCGCTGTACGTGGCGCTGGTGGCGGTCGCGCTGTGTACGATCCTGGCGAGCGTTGTCGGTCTGCTCACCGGCTATTTTGGCGGCATTCTGGACCTGCTGGTGCAGCGCGTGGTGGACGCAGCCATGTCTTTTCCCTGGCTGGTGCTGCTTCTGACCATCGTGTTTCTCCTGGGAACGAGCATGACCAACGTGGGCATGGCGCTGGGCCTGCTCAACGGCATTCGCTACACCCGCGTCGTCCGGGCGTCGGTGATGTCGGTGAAGCAGAACCAATACTTCGAAGCGGCGAAGGCTATAGGCTGCGGCGAGGCGCGCATCATGCTGCGGCACGTCCTGCCGAACGTGGCGGCGCCCATCATCGTCGTCGCCTCAGTCACGTGGGGCGCGGTCATCCTGTCCGAGGCGTCGCTGAGCTTTCTCGGCTTCGGTGTGCCGCCGCCCGATCCGTCCTGGGGCGGCATGCTGAGCGGCGATGCGCGGAAATACTTCGAGAAGGCGCCGTGGATCGCGTTCTTTCCGGGGCTGGCTATCAGCCTGGCGGTGTTCGGGTTCAACATGCTGGGAGACGCCCTGCGGGACGTGCTGGACCCCCGGATGCGCGGCACGCAGTAACGCGTACCCAAGGCACGCTATATAATGTAAGGGCCAATCCAAGGGGGTGAGGGACTTGTACCAATGAGACGTGACCTTATGGACATCCTGGTCTGCCCGGTCTGCAAAGGCAAGCTGGAACTGCGCGCCGAGGAAGAGCGCGATCAGGACATCGTCAAGGGCGCTCTGCTCTGCGCCCCTTGCAAGGAGTCCTACCCCATTCAGGACTCCATCCCCAACATGCTGCCGCCGCAGCTCCGCAAGCAGACGCAGGCTCACGCGCACTAGCCGTTAGCTCACACCTCGCGCTCATGGATTCGACAAGCTCACCATGAGCGCGGAATAGGCTCCCGCTCGTCCCCCGGCCACCGTGCGAGAAGCACGCTCACTGCCGCCTGTCTTGTGCATTGCGCGGAGTTGTTTTAACTCTCCAGCGTCCAACCACTTCGCGGGTGACGCCTGGACTAACACGTTGAGGCCAGAGAGATGGAGAAGCCGCTGAGCGGCAAGACCGCTATCGTGACCGGCGGCGGTCGCGGCATAGGCCGCGCCATCGCGCTCGCGCTGGCCGATCACGGCGCGCGCGTGCTGGTCAACGACCTGGGGTGCGCCATGGACGGCGCCGGGGTGTCGCCGGTCCCCGCAACGGAGGTTGTCGAGGAGATCCGCAGGCGCGGCGGAGAGGCGCTACCTAACTTCGACGACGTTGCGGTGATGGAGAACGCGGCCAGGCTGGTCCAACAGGCGCTGGACGCTTGGGGCAGACTGGACACCCTCGTGACCTGCGCGGGCATCCTCCGGGAAAGCAGCATCTTTGATACGACCGAGAGCGAATGGGATGCCGTTCTCAACGCGCATCTCAAGGGGACGTTCGCCTGCCTCAAGCACGCCGCCATTGTCATGCGCCAGCAGCGCAGCGGCAGCATCATCACGGTGACATCGGCTTCGGGCCTGTACGGCAACCCGCGCCACGGTGTGCACTATCCAGCGGCCAAGGCCGCCGTCATCGGGTTGACAAAGGTCGCCGCCCGGGACATGGGCCGGTACGGCGTCCGCGTCAACGCCGTCGCGCCCTCCGCCGCCACACGCATGACGCTGCCGCCGGAGGCGCTGAAGGCGCGCGATGCGCAAGCGCGGGCGACAGCGCAGGCCCGTCCGTACGCATGGGCCCAGCCGTCTCTCGCGGAGCTTGACCCCGAGGACACGGCGCCTCTGTTCGTCTATCTGGCCAGCGACTCGGCGACGCATATCAACGGGCAAATCTTTCAGGTGGCCGGGGGCGTGATCTCACTGATAAGCCAGCCGCGCCCCGTAAAGACAATAGTCAAGAGCGACGTCTGGACTCTTGATGAACTCGACGCAGTGATGCCCGCCACGCTTGTCGCGGGACTGGGAGACTCGGCCTCCCATTGAGTCCCAAACGGCCGTCCTATGCGAAATCGGCGCAACGTCGTTCCAGTGTGTCTAAATCGTCTTATTGCTCTCTTTTGTGCACGGGGACGACGTTGGTGCTATAATCCCCCCGATTCCCGTGGGAGCCAAGTCATCTATCGTTTGGCAAGGAGGCCCATGATGGAGAGCAAGCTTTCCGCCGCCCCGGTTGCCGTCTTCGGAAGGACCATCGCCATCGCCGTGAGCATGGCGCTGCTGCTCGGCGCATGCGCTCCCGCCGCGCCAGCGCCGACCGCGACGCAAGCGGCGCCCGCCGCGCGCCCGACAGCCTCGCCACCAACGCCCGCGCCGACGCAAACGCAGCCTCGCTCAGGCGGCACGCTGACCGTCGCCGCCGTGGCCGACCCGCCGAGCTTCGACACGCAGCAGGAGTCCACCTGGTACACGAGCGTGCTGGTGGCCCCCGCGTACAACAACCTGCTGTACTACGATTTCGCCACGGGATCGAAAGTCGTCCCGGAGCTGGCCGAGACGTGGAGCGTGTCTCCGGATGGCAAGACGTACACCGTCAAACTGCGCAAAGGTATCACGTTCCACGACGGCACGCCGCTCACGACGGAGGACGTCGTGTTCAATCTGGAGCGGATGTGGAAGCCGCCGAAGGGCGTCATCAGCGGTGTGCAGCCCTACATGGCGGCGGTGGACAAGATTGAGGCCGGCCCCAACGACACGGTCACGATTGGGCTGAAGTTCCCCTTCGCGCCCCTGCTCGCCGCGCTGGTCCTCGACCGCATGCCCATGCACTCAAAGGCATACGTCACGAAAAACGGGGACATGAAGACCACCATCATGGGCACAGGGCCCTTCAAGTTCAAGTCGTACACGCCCAGCGTCAGTTTGGAACTGGAGAAGAACGACAAGTACTGGACCAAGGGCAAGCCCTATCTGGATGGTATCGCGTTCTTCATCATCAAGGACAAGGCCACGCGACTCGCGGCGCTGAGGACGGGCAGGGCGCTGCTGAGCGGGCGCACCACCACGGGCGGCGTCGGCCCGATTGACATGGCCACTCTCAAGAAAGATGCCCCGGGGCTGCGCTTCGTGTCATCTCCGTCGGTCTCCGGACCATGGTTTTTCATGAACTTGCGCAAGCCGCCCTTCAAAGACCTGCGCGTCAGGAAGGCGGTCTTCCTGGCGGTGGACAGGCAGGCCGCCATCAAGATCATCGGCGAGGGAGAGGGACTGATCGGCAGCTTCTTCCCGTTCCAGGACTGGGGCGCCCCGCCCGACGCGCTGCTGAAGATGCCCGGCTATCGCCAGCCCAAGGACCAGGACATCGCGGACGCGAAGAAGCTCCTGGCGGACGCAGGCTATCCGAACGGGTTCACCCTGGACCTCCTCTCCCGCGGAAATGAGCTGACCAAGAACTCCGCCGTGTTCATGACCGGCCAGCTTGCTCAGATTGGTGTCACGGCCAATGTCAAGGTACTGGAGGACGCGGCGTTCTGGGACGCCGGACGCAAAGCCCAGCACGAGGCGATGGTCTACACTCCCGCCACCGTCATAGCCGACCCCTTTGACATGGGGCGGTTCTTCGCTCCCGATAACCCGCTGAACTTCTCGGGAGACGACCAGGACGCGAAGCTGACCGAGCTGTGGAACAAGCAGATGGGAACGGTTGACGAGTCGGCGCGGAAGGCCATCATCGCCAGCCTGGACCAGTACCTGATGACGGACCTGCTTCCCGCCGTGCCCGTCGTCTGGCCGACCGGGTTCATCGTAATCGCCCCGCAGGTCAGAGGCTACGTTCCGGGCGTGAGCGACTACTCGAACAACAGGCAGCAGGAGACCTGGCTCGCGCCGTAGTAGCGCAGCCGCGTCAACCGCACGCGGCGCTCCAGCAGGGAGGCCGCGAGCGAAAATCAAGCGCCGCCTCGCACCAGCGGGCTACGTGAAGAAGGCGGCGGTCGCCCCAGCGCGCCGCGACGAGCTGGACGCCCAGCGGCAGCCCGGACTCGGTCGTTCCCGTCGGGAGCGATACGGACGGGAAGCCGCAATAGGACCACGGCGTCTGAAACGCAGGGTCGCCCGTTGAGGAGCGGCCCTGCGGAGCGGGCGTCGGTGTCGCCGGCGTCAGAAGGGCGTCCATCCCCGCCGTCAGCTTCAGCATCTCGGCTATGACCGCCGGCCGCTCGTGCAGCGCCCGCGCGTAGGCCGTCGCCGCGTGGGATAACCCCACCCGCACCCGGCTCGCGATTTTCGGCCCATACAGGTCGCCGCGCTTCGCGAACTGCTCCTCGTGGTACGCTGCAATCTCGGAGTCGTTGATCAAGCGGTGCTCAGCGTGAATGCGCGAGAAGCACGCGGGCAGCCGCACCTCCTTCAGCATCGCGCCGGCGTGGGATAACCTGGCCGTCGCCTGCTCCATTTCCCGTTTGACTTCGGCGTCGCACCGCTCCCAGAAGTAGTCGCGAACGACGCCTAGTCGAGGCGGAGCGCCGTCGAGCGCGTCCCGCGAGTACCGAACGCGCGGACGACGGGCGGTGGCCGGGTCCTTCTTGTCGTAGCCCGCCAGGACCTCCAGCACCAGCGCGGCGTCCTGAACGCTTCGCGCGAATATGCCCACGGTATCGAACGACCACGCGGCGGGTATGACGCCAAAGCAACTGACAAGACCGTACGACGGCTTCAGCCCCACGACGCCGTTGTAGGCGGCGGGCCGCAGGACGGAGCCGCCCGTCTGGGTGCCCAGCGCCGCGGGGACCATGCCCATCGCCACCGCGACGGCGGAGCCGCTGCTGGAGCCGCCGGGCGTGTGCTCGGGGTTCCAGGCGTTCCGGGTGGGCGGCGGGTCGGCCCCGGCGAACTCGGCGGTGTGCAGCTTGCCGAGAATGACCGCGTCCGCGCGGCGGAGGCGCTTTACGGTAGTGGCGTCCTCGCGCGGGACAAAGTCGGCCAGGACGCGGGAGCCCGCGGCGGTACGCAGGCCCTTCGTCCAGAAGATGTCCTTGATGCCGACGGGCACTCCCGTCAGCAACCCCGATTGCTTCACGCCCCGCGTCCGGCCCGCGGCGATCCGCTCCGCAGTGGCGAGCGCACCCTCCGGGTCGAGCGCGGCCCACGCCTGCACGTCCGGCTCAAGCGACTCGATGCGCCGCAGCAGCGCGCGTACAACCTCCACGGGCGAGACCTTCCCGCCTGTCACCAGAGTCGAAATGTCGCCCACGCCAAGCTGCCACAGCTCCATCGCGCCCTCCTGTCGCTAGTGTCGCGTCCCTGAAACCTGTGTACAAACCGTCATTGCGAGAACTCCGGCTTGCCGGAGGACGAAGCAATCTGGAGGAGGGGGGACCCCACCGACAGATTGCCGCGGCCCTCCTTCGTCGGGCCTCGCAATGACATTGCGGCGAACTTCGGGGACACCACTCTAGCCCTTCCACCACGCGCCGCCCTCGACGAGTCGCACGCCCTCGCGCCCGGACACGTCCGCCAGCAGCTCCCGCACCGTCTTCAGCAGCGCCGGGTGCCACGCCTCCGGCGCTATCTCCGCCAGCGGCGCCAGCACGAACGCACGCTCGTGCATCCGCGGGTGCGGCACCGTCAGGTACGGCGACTGCATCGCCGCGTCGCCGTAGAGCAGGATGTCAATGTCCACGAGGCGCGGCGCGTTGCGGAAGCTCGGCTCACGGCCCATCGCCCGCTCGATGCCCTTGACGAAGCTGAACAACTGGCGCGGCGGGAGCGTCGTGCGTACGAGCGCGACGGCGTTCAGAAACCTCGGCTGCTCGGCGTAGCCCACCGGCTCCGTCTCGTACAGGCCCGACACGCGCGCCACGTCCACGTTCAGGGACAGCAGGGCCACGGCCTTCGCCAGGTTGGCCCGCCGGTCGCCCAGGTTCCCGCCCAGGCCCAGATAGACTTCGACGGGTGGCGCGGCCCCGCCCTGCGGGGTCACGCGTGCACTCGCACGACGGCGTCCGCCATGCGGGCCACCCGCGCCATGTACCGCACGTCATGCACTCGCACGATGTCCGCCCCGTTGGCGATGGCGATGGCGACGGTGGCCGCCGTGCCTTCGATGCGCTGCTCCACCGGCAGGTCCAGCACCGCGCCGATGGTGGACTTCCGCGAGGTTCCCACCAGGATGGGCCGGCCCAAGACGGTCAGCTCCCGCAGCCGCCGCAGAAGCTCCAGGTTGTGCTCCCTGGTCTTGCCGAAGCCGAAGCCGGGGTCCACAATGATGTGCTCGCGCGGGACGCCCGCCCGGAGAGCCGCATCCATGCTCGCGCGCAGCCCGGCGATGACCTCCGGCGCCAGGTCGCGGTACTCCGTGCCCCGCTGGTTGTGCATGAGAATCAGCGGCGCGCCCGCCTTCGCCGCCACCCGCGCGATGGCGGGGTCATGCTTCAGGCCCCACACGTCGTTGACCATCGCCGCGCCCGCCTCGATGGCGCGCCGCGCCACCGCCGACCGGAACGTGTCAATGCTGATGGGCACGGGCAGGTCGCGCGCCAACCGCTCGACGACCGGGATTACCCGGCGCAGCTCCTCCTCCTCGTCCACGGGGCGGGCCGCCGCCGCGCGGACGCCGCCAGACACCTGCGCCTCCACCCGCGCCGCGATGGGTGGGCGCGTGGACTGGCCGCCCACGTCCAGGATGTCCACCCCTTCTTCCACGAAGCGCGACGCCTGCGCCACGGCGGCGTCCACGTTGTAGCCCAGGCCGTCGCCGGAGAAGGAGTCCGGCGTCATGTTGATGATGCCCATGATGTACGTGCGCGCGCCCCAGACGAACTCCCAACGCCGGAAGCGCGTGACACCCAAGGCGGAGGGCCGAGCATCCACCACGTGACCTCGAACCGCATAGACTCCAGGATAGCCGATTATAACAGCTTTTCCTGGACACGCCGGTAGCTGCCCACCTATAATGAGAGATGTCCTCTTCCACGAAAGGAGCCGCAGATGGGCAGCTTCGCCGACGCCCTCGCTTCCGGCAAGTTCCTCGTGACCGCGGAGGTCAATCCGCCCAAGGGCGTGGACCTGACCAAGCTCCTCGCGGACGTGGCTCTGCTGAAGCCACATGTTGACGCCGTCAACGTCACCGACCAGAGCGCCTCCGCCATGCGCATGGGCGCTATCGGCGTGGCCGCGCGCATACGGCAGATGGGCATCGAGCCTATCCTTCAGGTCACATGCCGCGATCGCAACCGCATCGCCCTCCAGGCCGACCTCCTGGCGGCGGTGGCGCTGGGCGTCGAGAACATCTTGTGCCTCACCGGCGACCCCGTCGGCATCGGCGACCACCCGAACGCCACGCCCGTCTTCGACATCCGCAACAGCTCTCAACTCCTGGAAGTAGCTACCACCCTGATGCGCGGGCATGACCTGTCGGGCAACGCCCTGCTCGGCGCGCCTCGGTTTGTGCTGGGGGCCGCGACCAACCCCGGCGTCGAGGACATGGACGCGGAGGCGCGGCGCGCGGAGGACAAGGTCCAGAAAGGCGCATGTTTTCTTCAGTCCCAGGCGGTGTTTGAGCCTGACGTGTTCATCCGCTTCATGCAAAGGCTACGGCATCTGAACGCGCCCGTCCTCGCGGGGGTCATACTTCTGAAGTCGGCGGCCATGGCCCGGCACATGAACGAGCATGTTCCCGGCATCCGCATCACGGAGGCCGTTATCGAGGAGATGGACCGGGCAACGGACAGGGTGGCTGCATCCGTGGCCATCGCGGCGCGGACCATCGCCGCCATCCGGCCCTACTGCCGGGGCGTGCACATCATGGCGATCGGGTGGGAGCGGTATATTCCCACGGTGCTGGAGAAAGCGGGGCTGGCGTCCAGTGGCTCCTCCGCTACCGTCCGCGGCTTCTAGGCCGCCGCCCGCGGACGGCGGCCCGCGCGGCGCGCAAGCGGCTATGCTATACTACCCGCGACACTCATCACTTCTCCTATGCACCACGTTGGCGTAGATATCATCGAAATCCCGCGCATCCGGCAGGCGCTCGACCGCTGGGGCGAGCGGTTCCTGCGCCGCATCTACACGCCCGGAGAGGCCGCCTACTGCCGCAACCGGGCGCCCCAACTGGCGGCCCGCTTCGCCGCCAAGGAGGCGGTCATGAAGGCCCTGGGCACGGGAATACGCGGCGTCGGCTGGAGGGAGATCGAGGTCGTCCGCGAGCGCGGACAGGCGCCCTCCATTCGACTGCATGGCCGCGCCCAGAAGCGGGCCTCTGACCTCAAACTCACCGGGCTGGCCATCAGCATCTCACACTCCCGCGACTACGCCGTGGTCATGGTTGTGGGGGAGACAGCGCCATGAAAATCGTCACCGCCGACCAGATGCGCGACCTGGAGCGCCGCTCCGCCGAGCATAACGTGACGATGGAGACGCTCATGGAGAACGCCGGCCTGGCGGTGGCGCAGCAGGTCCAGGAGATTGTGTCCCAGCTCCACGGATATCCCATCCTGGTGCTGGTCGGCCCCGGCAACAACGGCGGCGACGGCCTGGTGGCGGCGCGCCACCTGGACGACTGGGGCGCTCGCGTCGAGGTCTATCTGTGCGCGCCCCGCAAGAGCGGCGACAAGCCCTACGAAGCCGCCGAAGAGTCCAGCATCCCCATCTTCGAGGCGCGCAAGGACGAGGGGCTGCGCAACCTCCGGCGTCTGCTGTCCTCCTCCGATCTGGTCATTGACGCCGTGCTGGGCACGGGCGCGAGCAGGCCTCTGGATGGTGCGATGAAGCGCGCTCTGGAGCTGGTCATGGAGGAGAAGGCACGGCGCCCCCACCTTCCGGTGCTCGCCCTGGACCTGCCGTCCGGCCTCAACGCGGATACCGGCGCCACCGACCCCGCGTGTCCCGTGGCGGACATCACCGTCGCCCTCGGCTATCCTAAGGTGGGCCTTTTCATGTTCCCCGGCGCCGCCCACGTCGGTCGTCTGGTGACCGTGGACATCGGCATACCGCCCGACCTGGCCGAGGACATCTCCACCGAGTTGCTGACGGACGACTGGGTGCGTGCGCGGCTGCCCGCGCGGCCCCTGGACTCACACAAGGGGACATTCGGCGCGGTGCTCGTGGTGGCGGGCTCCATCAACTACATCGGCGCGGCGGCCCTGGCCGCCACCGCGGCGGCGCGGGTCGGCGCGGGCCTCGTAACGCTGGCCGCGCCCCGCAGCCTGGTGCTAGCCATCGCGGCGCGGGCCGCGGAGATAACCTATCTGCCTTTGCCGGAAGCGGAGCCTGGCGTCGTTGACGCCGCCGCGTCCCACGATGTACTCGCGCATCTGGCGGACTACAATGTGCTGCTCATGGGCTGTGGCCTCGGCCAGCACCCGGCCACAGTGGAGTTCGTCAACCAGACGCTGGACGCCCTGCCGGACGACTGCCATCAGGGCCTGGTGCTGGACGCGGACGCCCTGAACTCCCTGGCGCGGACGCCCCGCTGGTGGACGCGGGTCAGGCCGCCCGCGGTGCTGACGCCCCATCCGGGCGAGATGGCGCGCCTGTCCGGCGCCACGCCCGCCGAGGTGCAGTCCGACCGGCTGCAACTGGCCCAGCAGACGGCGTCTCGATGGAAGAAGACCGTCGTTCTGAAGGGGGCGCACACCATCCTGGCCGGACCTCGCGGCGAGACGCTGCTCAGCCCGTTCGCCAACCCGGCGCTCGCCTCCGCGGGGTCTGGAGACGTCCTGTCCGGCGCTATCGCGGGGATGATGGCGCAGGGCCTGGGGCCGCTGGACGCGGCGACGTGCGGCGTGTACGTGCACGCCCTCGCCGGAGAGATGCTGCGTGCGGAGATGGGCGACGCCGGTGTGCTGGCCGGCGACCTTCTGCCTGCGTTGCCTCGTGCTATCCGGCGGCTGAAGGAGCGGCACGCGGCCCCCCGGCGTCTTGAGGAGATGCCGCCGCGCTAGCTGCGCGCCCATCCGCATGGCCGCCGGAAAGGTTCGCTGTCGTGGTAGAATACCTATGCTAACACGGTGCTTTTCGCCACGGGGACATAAGGACATCTTGGAGGACGGCGCGAGGTTATGCTTCTTGCCCTTGACATCGGCAACACCAACGTCACGGTCGGCGTCTTTCAGGGAGAGAAGCTGCGGGCCACCTTCCGGCTGGGGACGGACGTGCGCCGCATGTCCGACGAGTACGGCGTCTTCCTGCTCAACCTGCTGCCACGGGAGAACATCCAGCCCGCCGATATCCGTAAAGCCGTCATCTGCAGCGTCGTCCCTCCGCTCACGTCCACCTTCGTGGAGCTGTGCAAGCAATTCTTCAAGACGGAGGCCCTCGTCGTGGAGGCGGGCATCCGAACGGGCATCCGCATCCTGGCCGACAACCCCCGCGAGGTGGGCGCCGACCGCGTGGCGGACGGCGTGGCCGCCTTCAAACTGTACGGCGGGCCGGTGATCGTGGTGGACTTCGGCACGGCAACGGTCTTCGACGCCATCTCCAAGGACGGCGACTACATGGGAGGGGCTATCGCGCCCGGCATCAAGATCGCCGCGGAGGCCCTCTTCGAGCGGGCGTCCAAGCTGCCACGCATTGACCTGGTCCGTCCGCGCAGCGCCGTGGGACGGACTACCGTGACCAGCATGCAGTCCGGCCTGGTCTTCGGCTACGTGGGCCTCGTGGAAGGCATCGTGGCGCGCATAAGACGGGAGATGGGAGCCGATACGCCCGTGATCGCCACCGGCGGCAACGCGGACATCATCGCGCGGGAGACGACCATCTTCCAGGCCGTCAACCCGGACCTGACCCTCATCGGCCTGCGCATCATCCACGAGCTGAACGATCGAACGGAGGAAGCACACTAAACCATGCTTGCCGCGCAACGCATCGTCCTGGGAGTCACGGGCAGCGTCGCCTGCTACAAGGCCGTTGACCTGGCGAGCAAGCTGACCCAGGCGGGGGCCGTGGTGGACGTCATCCTCACCCGCGCCGCCCAAGAGTTCGTCCGTCCCCTCGCCTTTCGCGGCATCACCCACCAGCCCGTGGTCACCGACCTGTTCGACTCCGGCTCGGAGCTGGCCGTGGAGCACGTGGCGCTGGCGGAGCGCGCGAACATCGTGATTGTGGCGCCCGCCACGGCCAACGTCATCGCCAGGATGGCGAACGGGCTGGCAGACGACGCCCTTACCTGCACCATCCTGGCGACGCGGGCGCCGGTGGTGGTGGCCCCGGCCATGGACGCTTACATGTACGACAACCCGGCCACACAGGAGAACATCAAACGGCTCCGGGAGCGCGGCGTGACCATCGTCGGCCCCGCGCACGGCCACCTGGCCTCCGGCCTCACGGGCATAGGCCGGATGGCCCCCGTAGAGGAGATCATGGGCGTGGCGAGCATGGTCCAGGGACGGGCGAAGGGGGACCTGGCGGGGCGGCGCATCGTGGTCACGGCGGGCGGGACGCAGGAGCCTATTGACCCCGTCCGCTTCGTGGGCAACCGCTCATCGGGCAAGATGGGATTCGCCATCGCGGAGGCCGCCCGGGACCGGGGCGCGCGCGTGACCCTCATCACCGCGCCCACGTACTTGCCCGACCCTCCGGGCATCGAAACGATGCGCGTGCAGAGCGCGCGGGAGATGCAGGCCGCCGTTCAGAAGGCCATGGCCGACGCGGACGCGCTGACCATGGCCGCGGCAGTGGCGGACTACCGTCCGACGCGGACGGCGTCTCAGAAAATCAAGAAGACGCAGGATACGCTGACCGTGGACCTGGTCAAGAACCCGGACATCTTGGCGGAGATACGGGGCGACTTCGTCCGCGTGGGGTTCGCGGCGGAGAGCCAGGACGTGATCGCCAACGCTCAGGCCAAGCTGCGGAGCAAGGGCCTGGACATAATTGTGGCGAACGACGTCAGCGCGCGGGACAGCGGCTTCTCCGTGGACACCAACCGGGTCACTCTGTTGGACAAGTCGGGCCAGACGGAGCACCTGCCTCTGCTGCTGAAAATCGAGGTCGCCCACCGCATCCTGGACCGCGTCGCGCAGCTCTTGCGGGAGCGCGGCAAGAAGCCCGCCCGGACCTAGCTGCTCGCTCGCCTTCTCCCTGTGCGGAAGCTACTGCGCGGGCCGATGGGCCGTCTCCTCGGCGAACGTCGCCCTTCGGCTCAGAAGAAGCCACGCGGCC
>JAUSIH010000052.1 GCA_030648205.1 Dehalococcoidia bacterium
CAGCCTTCGACCCGCGAAAATACGTAAGCCAGGGGGACAAGTACAACTGCGCTGACTTCGCAAGCCAAGCCGACGCCCAGGCCGTCCTCCGCGTGGACCCGTCCGACCCGAATCGTCTCGATACAGATCGCGATGGCATCGCCTGCAAGAGCAATCCGGCGCCTCGTGATCTGATGCCGGTGGTACGGCCATAACACGGTGAGGAGAAGGTCGTGAAAAGAGGTGTAGCTAGGTTTTAGGCTGCAGGCACTTGTGCAAGGCCGGATAGACCGAACGAAAGGAGCGTGCGCCGGGGCTGGCGCGGGCGCGCAAGAGGAGGAGGTCGCGTGAAACGAGAGGTTGAGGCCGGACGCTTCCGAGTTGTAACGGACGACGGCAGGCTGTTCGTCATCGTGGAATATCAGGAGTTCATTCCCGTTGGGACCCTCACCTCACGACACGAAGAAATACCGGGCATGAAGAGGTTAGCCACCTCTACCGGCTTCCACGTCAACTTTATTGATTCCACAACGTTTGAGATCGTCGAGACTGGCGAGAGGGTTCGGAAAGTCTGAAAGGAGGAATGTGTCGTAGCGCCGATACCCGATCGGACATTCAAAAAACGAAGCTATTACATGCACCTCGTCAGCCATCGCTTCCATCGCAATCTGGTCTTTGGGCAGCAATCTCAACGTGAAATCAAGTTTGGGTTTCCGGCTGAGAGTAGTCACGACTTTGTCCTTTCCTCAAAGAGTAGAACTGGCGTTCATCACAAGTATAGCACGCGCGGAAAGGAGCGCGCGCCGGGGCCTGCGCGGGCGCGAGGTGGGCCTGGTCTCATCCTTGTGCGCCGCCAGATAGAACGTCGCACAGCTACGAAGGCCGCGAAGCCCTATCTGACGCCGGGTGGTTTACAGCCCGCATCCTCTCAAGGAGGAGATCGCGGGTTCGAATCCCGCATGCGCTACCAACTCCTCGCTTTGCTTCGACCGCTCAATAGCGGTCACCAGCTTTTTCTTCCCCGTTAAGCCCTCTAAAGGACACCACTCAAAATCTCCTTGCGCTCGGACTTAGCCATTGCGGTCTATCTTACATCAGCGCAGGCTCCTCCGCCCGCCTCTCAGTCTTGGACATCCAGGGCGCAAAAGGACACAGCCCGCTTGACTCGTTAGCGTAAGAGGACGTGCGAAAACGACTACTGGTAGGCTTGGGCGTCGCGGCTGTGGCCGTTGTTTTGCTGGGCGCGACGGCGTGGGCAGCGTGGCAGGGGTGCGCGCGGCAGGGTTACGCCGTGGCTGTCTGGGGAAGGGTGGCCTGAAGGGGAGCATCCTTCAAGGTGCTGACGCTCAGAATGGAGAAACCCAGGAGCTTTCCCCGCTTGTCCACCTTCTCCATCACGCGGTCGTCCGCCGTTTCGCGGAAGTAGCCCTCCCGCTGGTCCAGGACGACCTCCAGGTAGTCACCCTCGGGGTCGTACCAGACTTTTATCCCTTTTTGCTTGCGCTCCATAGGATACCGCCCTTCTTCGGCCTGTCTGTCAGGTAGGCCGTGACGATGAAGGCCATCTGCGACGTGGCCAGGAAGGAGACGAAGTCCACTTACCGGTACGCCTCCCGCCGATGCCTGATGCGCATCACACGCACCGCCCTCGCCTTGTCGTCGATCTCGTAGAGCACGCGGCGGTCCCCGGTCCTGATGCGCCAGTCTCTCCTGGAGCCGGAGAGCTTACGGCAGCCCGCGGGCCTGGGGTCCTGGGCCAGCGCCTTGATGGCGGCTACCACCCGCTGGAACTCCGCGGACGGTAAGCGCCGCAGGTCCCGTTCGGCCGCCCGCTCCAGGAAGACCTCATACACGCGGGGCGTACTCCGCCAGGAACTCCTCAAGCCCCCGGAACTTGAGCGGCCGCCTGCGCATCCGCTCCAGCACCTTCAGGTCCTCCGCGTCGTCAAGCCGCTCCAGCATCTCGCGGTAGTCCTGGATGTCCAGGATCACGGCGGAGGGTTCCCCGTCCTTTACCACCACCTGAAACGGCTTCCTCCGACTGCGTTCGGCCCGTACTTTGCTCGTTTCACCCTTCATACCGTGACCTCCAAGAGCTGGGCGGTGTCGTTCCCGTCTCCTTCGTCGGCCTCTCCGTTAGGTAGGCCGTGACGATGAAAGCGTCGTCCTCGCTGGCCTTTACGATGACGCGATGAAAGGGTTGTAAACAGCGCTGCTCTCAGGCTCAGCCACGAAGAAGCCTCCGAAACTCCTCCGGCGTCACGCCCATATCGTCCAGGATACCGTCCAAGGTCTTGGGCCTGAGGTCTTTCCCGGCGTGCATGGGAATCACTACCCGCGCCTTGTCTTTCTCTCTGTAATACACGGCGTGGCTCCCCTTCTGGTGGTCAAAGACAAACCCCAGCCGCTTTGCCACTGTCACCACGTCCCTGGCTTTGACCACTGGGGGCTTTGGACTCAAAAGGCGACCTCTAGGGGCTTGATCAGGATGTCCTCCAACGGCACGGTCTCGCCATGCTTCCGAAGGCTTTCAATGTAAGCCTCTATTGCCTCGCGCACGTTGGCCAGGGCCTCTTCTAGGGTATCCCCCTGCGTGTGACACCCCTTGAGGGTAGGGCAGAAGGCGTGGTAGCCCCCCTCCTCCTCTCGCTCTAGGATTACGGTATAGTGGTGTCTTTCCATGCTTGCCTCCCCGGTGAGACGCCGTGCGCGCGCGCTGCGGCGGATGGCGCGGCCACAGGCCATTTCTTATCTCCGGGGAGAGTATAGCACGCAAGCGTGCGTTGCCGCGCGCACGCTCTTGTTCTCGCGCTCAGCGCATTTGGCCTACGCGCTGCTGCCCCCAGTCACAGGTTTGTGCCGCGTCGCGGAATCACGCTGGTCCGAGCCCTCTCTGCGCCTACCCCTTCTGCGCCGGCGCGGGGTTCACCAGCGTCCCGCCGATGGTCTTGGGCATGACCTGCAGCAGCTCGTCGAGCGTGAAGATGCCGTTGTCGGCCCGCTTGTAGATGCTCTTGACCTCCTCCGGCTCGTTGTACACGGAGATGCGGCCGCCCTCCGCGTGGAAGACCTTGCCGTTCGCGTTGGCCGCCTGCTCCGTGCAGAGCCACAGGATAATAGGCGGCACGCCCTCCGGCCCGGGCATGTTCAGCATGTCGTCGAGCAGCTCCTTGCTGATGATGCCCGCCTCGTAGCGCTTGCGGAAGCCCTCGCGCACCTTGTCGGTCATCGTCATGCGCGTGGATGCGCGCGGCGCGATGGCGTTCACCGTGACGCCGTACCGTCCCATCTCGCGGGCGACGCCGTATGTGAAACTGACGATGCCTCCCTTGGCGGCGGCGTAGTTGCACTGGCCGACGGACACCCGCCAGGCGTCCGACGTAAGGTTGATGATGCGGCCGCTCTTCTGCTCGCGCATGGCGGCGCAGGCGTGGCGCGACATGTTGAACGTGCCCTTCAGGTGGACAGCGATGACCAGGTCCCAGTCCTCCTCCGTCATGTTAAAGACCATCTTCTCACGGAGAACGCCCGCGCTGTTCACCAGGATGTCCATGCTGCCCCATTCGCTGACGACGCGCTTGACCATCACCTCCGCCGCCTTGAAGTCAGCCACGGAATCATAGGCGGGGATGGCCTTGACGCCCAGCTTGTGGCACATCTCCGCGGTCTCATTCGCGGGCCGCGTGTCCTCGCTGCCCCCCTCGCGGGCGGCGCCCGGATCGACGATCATGATGTTGGCGCCCTGCTCGGCAAGCGCCAGCGCAATCGCCTGGCCGATGCCGCGTCCCGCGCCGGTGACTATGGCATTCTTCCCCGCGAGATGTTTCTGCATGTCCATTCCTTTCCGTTCGCTCCGAGAAATGTGGTAGATAACGCTCAGTCTGGCGGGGACAGTGTAGGAACGCCTCTCGCGAGTGTCAAGGGCTGACGTGTGGCCGGACGGAGCACGGTGTGGAACTTCCCTTTTCCTGGCTCGCGGGCTATGATAAGGGCGTCATCCGGCCCGATGCATCGGGGCGGAGGACGTGAGCGCAAACACGAGCACAAGGAGGCCGTATGCCACCTGTCCCGCGCCTCTCCGCCTATCCCAAAGAGATCAGCCTCCGCGATGGGTCAACGGTCACCCTGCGCCCCATGGAGCAGACGGACAACGACAAGCTGCTCAGCTTCTTCCTCAGTGTGTCCGAAGACGACCGCTACTATCTGAAGGAAGACGTGACCTCCCCGAAGGTCATCGAGCGATGGGCTAAGGAGCTGGACTACAACAGGGCGCTCCCGCTGCTCGCCTTCGCCGACGGACGCGTGGTCGCGGACGCCACGCTGGTGCGGCACAGGTCGGGCGCGCGCCGCCACATCGGCGAGGTGCGCATCCTCGTCGAGCCGGGCTACCGCAACCGGGGTCTGGGCACGCTCCTCCTGAACGAACTCGTCATGATTGCGTACCATACGGGGTTGGAGCGCCTGACAATTGAGGCTGTCGCGGAGCGGGAGGAGACGGCCATCCAGACGGCGGAGCGTGTGGGGTTCGTGCGCCTCGCCCTGCTGCCGCAGCACTGCAAGGACAGCGCGGGAAAGCCTCAGGACCTCGTCATCCTAGAGCTGCCGCTGAACAAGTGGTACGAATGGTGGCAGTTCTAAGGCACGCCCGCCCCTAGAAGCTATTCCAAAAATCGGCTTCATGGTTCGACAAAGCCTGCCATGAGCGAAGCCGAAGGGATCACCATGAACGGAAAAACCACCGCTCACCCTTCGACAAGCTCAGGGTGAGCAGGCATTTTGGAATGACTTCTAGTGTCCCGTTTCTGAAATACGCTTACGCTTTGTCATTGCGAGGACTCCGGCTTGCCGGAAGACGAAGCAATCTGGAGGAAGGGTGCGCCCCACAGCCAGATTGCCACGGCCCTCCGGAGCCTGTGGTGAGGAATTCGAGCCATCGGGCCTCGCAATGACATTGACGGCGAATTTCGAGAACACCACACTAGGCATACGGCCCCAGGTACGCGCCGCCCAGCACATGCAGGTGGCCGTGCTCCTGGCTCTGCATGGCGTCCCGCCCCAGGTTGGACAGCAGGCGAAAGCCACTAGGGCAGAACTGGCGGCCCATGTCCATCGCCACGCTCCCCACCTTCGCCATGCAGGTGCGCCACATCTCCTCCTGCGTCAAATGCTTCTTCGGAATGACCAGGAGCATCACCGGCGTCCAGCGCAGGTAGTTGTCTATGACGATGACGTCGTCGTCCTCGTAGCGGATGGTGGCCGGCGACCGCCGCGCAATGATCTCGCAAAAGACGCAATTTGCCATGCGGCGCCCTCGATTTCCCGTTTGTGCGTTGCGCGGTTTTGCCAGACGAGGACCAGATTTACGGCTGGAAGACGCGTGAAGCTACGAGCGCGGACGCCGGCCTCGTGGCGGAGGCCCTTGCTTGCGAGGCGCGTCGGACGAGGTGTCGCTGCGCCCGCCGCTGCGGTAGTCCGGGGCATCAATGGGCACCAGATTGCTGACCCGCATATCCAGCATGCGCGACGCTATCCGGCTCTCCAGCTCCTCCGGCTTCGACGACGTGGTGACGACGGTGGGCAGACGGGCGTTGTACCGGTAGTTGATGATCTGGTACAGCTTCTCCTGCGCCCACGCGGTGCTGGCGTGCTCCCCGAAGTCGTCCAGCACCAGGAGGGGCATGCTCCGCACCTGGTTGAACAGGTCGTCGTAGTTGATGCGGCTTGAGGGGTCGAACGTGCGGCGCAGGTGGTCCAGCAAGTCCGGCACGGGGATGATGGGCGTGGCTTCGCCCAGGCGTGAGCGGAAGTTGGCGATGGCCGCCGCCAGGTGCGTCTTGCCGCACCCGTGCCCTCCGGTGAACACCAGCCAGCCCTCGGGCTTCTCGGCGTAAACGCGCGCCGTGCGGAAGGCCCGCTCCAGACTCTCCTGCTCGCGTCCCGTCAGGCCCGTGCCGCGCGGATCGAACGTGTCGAACGTCCTGTCCTTCAAGAGGGGCAGGATGTCCAGGGAGCGCAAGGCGGGGGGCCGCACCCGCTCCAGGATGAACACGCGCGCCAGGCTGGGGTCCGTCAGGCGCGCGCGCAGCCTCTCGTCCACGTCGTCCAGCGCTCCCTCCACCGTGACGACGGTAGGCAGACGGGCGTTGTAGCGATAGCCCACAATCTGCCGGAGCTTCTCTCCCGCCCACGGTGTAGTCGCCTGGCCGCCCAGGTCGTCCAGCACCAGGAGGGGCGCGGTCCGCACCTGCTCAAAGAGCTGGTCATAGGACATTTCGCTGCCCGGACTGTACGTGGCGCGCAGGTGGTCCAGCAGGTCCGGCGCCGCGATGAAGAAGGCCGGGCGCCCGGCCTCCAGGCAAGCGTTGGCGACGGCCGCCGCCAGATGGCTCTTGCCGCAGCCCGGCGGGCCGGTGAATACGAGCCATCCGTCCGGACTCTGGGCGAAGGCGCGCGCGGCCTCAAGAGCAGCGCGGAAATGCTGCTGGTTCTCCGGATCGTCGCTGCGGCCGCCGGGGATGAGCGAGGCGAAGGTCATGCGCAGCAGCGGCCCCAGGTTGCTGTACTTCTGGAGCCGAGAGAGACGGTCCGTCTGCAGCATCTTCAGGCTGCACGCGCACGGGATGGCCTTCCCGAACTCAGGGTGGCTCAAAGGCACGTCCGCGCGCACCCATCCAATGCCGCCGCACAGGGGGCATTCCGGCGCCGTCGCCTCCGCGGGCTCAGCGGCCCCGTCGGGCGCGGTACTGCTCCCAGGCGCTTGTATAGCCGTCTTTTTCAGGATGTCGCCCAGGCTCTCCATGCTCCTTACCTTCGTCGCGCCACCGTTTGAGGATACCCTCTACATAACTCAGACGCCTGTGGTTATGCTCCACGGACAGCCTGATCGCCTCGGCAATCCAGTCCTCTGAGTATTCCGACTCGAATTCCTTTAACTTCTCCACGACCATTGGAGTCAAAAGTCCGAACTTTTCCTGTTCATAAAGTTGAAATATATTTGGCGTGGGCTGCGTGGGCGCTGGCTCTTGTGGAGGTAGGTTGCTATCCATCGCCCCATGATGCGCCTCCGCCGCTGCCTGGCGGCCCCCCTCATTGTTCACGGAGTACTCAGCGATAGCCTGTCCCTGCTTCCTGACATCAGCCCGCAGGAGCGTCCCGCGCGCTACCGCCCGCTCCAGACCCCGTCGCAGTCCTTCCCTCGGAGGGATGTCCGGCCCGCAGCACACCAGGCCCGCCATGAGGGCGCGGTCCGCAAGCATCTCGTCCTCGGCCACGGAGCGGGCGCTGCCAGGCTTGTGGGCCAGGAGCCACAGCACGTGCAGGGTCACCTTCAGTTCCGCTAGGTCGTCTATCTCTGGCAGGAGCGCGCTGAAGAATAGCGCGGGAATGCCCGTGTACTGCGCGCGCGCAGGGAAACCAGCGAATGGCTTCATGTCGGGGTAGTGCGCGCCGAGGCCAGGTTCTCAAACCTGGTGAGCTTTTCACGGAAATAGAGCTGGACTCTGTTCGTCGGGCCGTGCCGGTGCTTGGCGACGATAATGTCGGCGATCCCGCGAGGGTACGGCTCGTTCTGATGGCGTCCGGCCCACGCCTCCTCGGTAACGTACAGGTCCGGGCGGTAGATGAACATGACGACATCCGCGTCCTGCTCAATGCTGCCGCTCTCCCGCAGGTCCGCGAGTTGCGGCGTGTGGTCCGTCCGCGACTCCACCGCGCGGCTGAGTTGCGAGACGGCGATGACGGGTACGTCAATGTCCCGCGCCAGGGCCTTCAGCGAGCGGGATACTTCGCTCACCTCCTGCACACGGTTGTCGGTGAAAGACGACCCGCGCATCAACTGAAGGTAGTCCACGATAACGAGGCCCAACGGATGCTCCAGGTGCAGCCGACGTGCTTTGCTCCGCATCTCGGCCACGCTGAGGAGTGGGGAGTCGTCTATCCAGATGCCCAACTCCGAGAGGAAGCCCATGGCGTCTGTCACACGGTTCCGCTCTTCGTCCGTGATCCGGGCCAGGCGCAGCCGGTGCATGTCCACCCGCGCCTCGGCGGAGATGAGGCGCTGGACCACCTGCTCCTTGCCCATCTCCAGGCTGAACATAGCGACCCGGACATGATTGTGGTTGGCGGCGTTCCGCGCGATGTTCAGGGCGAGGCTCGACTTGCCCAGTCCGGGCCGCGCCGCCAGGATGACGAGGTCGGAGCGCTGGAGTCCCCCCAGCAGCCTGTCCAGGTCAATGAAGCCCGTGGGGACGGAGCGCTGCTGCTCATCCTTGGCGTCCGGCGGGACGGCGACTTCGCTCAGATACTGGTCAATGACGTCCTTGATGTGCGTGAAGTCCCGCGTGCTCTGGCCCAGCCGCAGCTTGTAGAGGATGTCCTCCGCTCTGGAGAGGGCGGAGTCCACGTCCGGGGTGTCCTGGTAGCCAATGTCAGCGATCTGCCCCGCCGCGCGAATTAACTCGCGCAGCATGGCCGTCCGGTACACAATCCGGCCATAGTGGACAACGTGAACGGATGTGGGCACCACCGCGGCCAGGTGTGCCAGGTACGTCCTGCCCCCCACTCCCTCCATGTGGCCGATGCGCTCCAGCTCGCGCGCTACCGTCACCTGGTCAATGGCCTCGCTGCGATCAGACAGAGAGAGGCAGGCCTGGTAGCACCAGTTGTTGCGCTCGTGGGCGAAGTGGGTAGGTTTGAGGAACGGGGCCACCTTGGAGATCGCTCCGCCGTCAATCAGAAGAGAACCCAGGACGGCTTCCTCGGCATCCACGTCCTGGGGTGGTATCTTTTCCGTGTACACGGGTGTCCCTTCCGGAGTCTAGCCCCGGGCTGAAAAAGAAAAAGACTATGCAAAAGACCGACAGATTGGGAAGGGGGCGGACAGCCTCAACCCCCTTGCGTCAGACCTGTGAAGCTGCTGTGACGGACTAAGAACCGGCGGGTTTGTCCTCTGTCGCCGTCTGCTCGCCGCCCGCCGACGCCCCTGCCGCCACGGTCGCCCCGCCTTCAGCCTCGACCACGACCCTGACCCTGGCCTCCACGTTCGGCATGAGCTTGATCGGCACCTCGTGCGTGCCGACGGTCCTCAGGGGTTCCGCCATCTCCAGCTTGCGCTTGTCAATGGGCCTGCCCACCAGCTCGGAGATCTTCTGCGCGACGTCGGCGTTGGTCACCGACCCGAACAGGCGTCCCCCCTCGCCGGCGCGCGCGGTGAAGGAGACGGTCAGCGCGGAGATCTGCTGCGCCAGCGCACGGTGCTCCTCCTCCGTCTTGGCGGCGCGGGCGACGGCGGTCTTCTTGATGCTCTGGACACGCCGCAACTCCGCGGGGGTAGCCATGACGGCCAGCTTGCGGGGAAGCAGGTAGTTGCGCGCGTAGCCGTTCTTGACGTTCTTCACTTCGCCCGCCTGGGCGACGCTGGGGATGTCCTCCAGGAAAATGACGTTCATTGCTTTCCTTTCATACAAAGGGGGCGAGAAGCCGTCCCGTATTATAGAACAAGTTTTCTGTTTTGCGCCACTGGTTTATTATACCCTAAAAAGGGCCACAGCCGTGGCTAGGAACCACGCCAC
>JAUSIH010000053.1 GCA_030648205.1 Dehalococcoidia bacterium
GGCGCGCTACATCGAGCAACATCCTCTCCACCCAGGGGCAATTTCCCGAGCCTTACCAGTCTCGCGATAGGAGTACCGCGTGAAAACTCACGTCATCACCCGACCTGGTCATCTCCCCACCCTTGTCGCGTCGTTTCTGCATTTTGACCTGAGCTTCATGCTGTGGGTCTTGCTCGGCGCCCTGGGCATCTACATTGCCGAGGACATGGGGCTGAGTCCCGCTGAAAAGGGCCTTCTGGTCGCCACGCCCATCCTGAGTGGGGCTCTGCTGCGCATTCCCCTGGGCCTCTTAAGCGACCGCGTGGGGGCCAAACGAATAGGAGTAGCCATGCTCCTCTTTCTCTTCATACCCCTAACTCTGGGATGGCAAATGGGGAACAGCCTGCCCTCGCTCTTGGCGATTGGGTTGATGCTGGGGACGGCGGGGGCCTCGTTCGCCGTAGCGCTGCCACTGGCCAGCCGCTGGTATCCTCCCGAGCGTCAGGGGCTGGTCATGGGGATAGCCGCCGCAGGCAACAGCGGCGTTGTCATCGCAAATCTGCTGGCGCCACGCCTCGCCAGCGTGATAGGCTGGCACAACGTCCTCGCCGTCGCTATGTTACCTCTGGCGCTCGTGCTGGTTGCTTTTCTTCTCATGGCCAAGGACAGCCCGGACCACGTGAAGGGACAACCTAGCAGCTATTACCTGTCCATATTGAAGTACGGCGACCTGTGGTGGTTCTGCGCTCTGTATAGCGTCACGTTTGGCGGCTACGTGGGACTCAGCAGCTTCCTGCCGCTTTTCCTGCGGGACCAGTACGGGACAAGCCCTGTAACGGCAGGCTATCTGACCGCTATAGCAGCCTTTGTAGGAAGCGGCCTTCGCCCGGTAGGCGGTTATATCTCAGACAAGTTTGGCGGCGTGCGTGTTCTGACCCTTGTGCTGGGAGGCATTGCGGTCACATATGTTCTTGGCTCTCGCCTGCCTCCGCTGCCGATCATGACGTTCTTGCTGGTCCTGGGGATGGCGTGTCTGGGCATGGGCAACGGAGCTGTCTTTCAACTCGTGCCTCGTCGCTTCCACCGCGAGATCGGCGTGGCGACGGGCCTCATCGGCGCAGTCGGGGGACTGGGAGGATTCATACTGCCTAACCTGCTAGGCAACGTGAAACAAGCAAGCGGCTCCTTCAGCGCGGGTTTTCTTATCCTGGGAGGCATAGCGTTTGTTTCCCTGGTGGCGCTTCAGTTCCTGACACGGGGGGACATGGGATGGCGTTCGGCTTGGGCAATGGAGAGGGTGGTACAAAGAGAAAGCGACGTAGATTAGCAGCATAAAGGGAAAGTTCACAAGTCGCCGGCACTTGTGTCGCCACAGTAAATGCGAACGGCGCGTCGTCGTTTGCGTTCCGTAGCCCTTCCTACCAGGAAGGCGGAAGTCAGCGAATCTGGGGGCACCCCTTCGGCTAAGCTCCGGGCAGGACCTGAGCGTGCCCGAAGGGGTTAGAATGTCAAGTACGGCCCCCCCCCGATACATCGGGGCCGCGCGAGCAGGGCGTGCGTTTGACACTCACTGTCCGCGCCGCTAAGATACACAATTGGCTTAACCCTTGCGCGCGGTTTTTCCCCGCATTCCAGCCCGCCAGACAATCTACGAGTTGTGACGCGCCCAGGCGCTCTCTCAGGCGATCTCTGTAAGAAGAGGTGAAACGTGTTCCTGCTGCCCGACGGACGACGGGTTGTCCCGCGCACTGAGCTGACCTATCCCGGCGTTACTCCCTCCATTCTGACCGACAAGTCCGCCGATCCGCTCAAAATGAGCAAGAACGCGATCAGGACGCCCGTGGACCACGTCATGGGCGACATGGAGGACGCCTGCCCCTACGACCTGAAGGGCGAGCCTGTCCGAAAAGCCCTCGCCGAGGCCTTCAATACCCTGGACTTTGGTACGAAGGTGGTCACCTGGCGCCCCAACAACATCCGCTCCGGCCTCTTCGAGGCGGACGTTGACTACATGATGCGCCATGCCGTGGACAAGTTCCACGGCATGATCATGCCCAAGTCCTTCGGCCCGGACGACGTGCGGTACGTCCTGAATATTCTCAACTACTGCGAGCGGGTGAACAAGTGGAAGACCAAGGTGGCGCTGGAGGTCCTGATTGAGACGCCCCGCGGGCTGGAGCAGATAGACGCCATCGGCGCGGAGCTGGAGCGCTCGGGCCGCGGCGCGGGACTCATCTTCGGCATCGCCGACTTCTCCTCGTTCCTGGGTATCGGCAACATCCTGACGGACCAGCACGTCTACTTCGCCTACGCCAAGCAGCGCACCGTCATCGCGGCGAAGGCCCACGGTCTGCACGCCATTGACAACGTGTACACGCGCATCGCGCGGAAGACGGACTTGCCCCAGGCGGTGAAGGATATCGAGGCGGCGCTGCGGGAGAAGAACGCGAAGGCCGCCAATATGGGCATGGACGGCACGTGGGTCATCCACCCGTCCCAGGCGGATATTGCCAATGCCTGCTTCACGCCCACGGACGAGGAGATTGTGACCTACAAGCGGGCGCTGGACCAGTCCAAGAACGCCGGCGGCGGCGCGGTGATGGACCCGCAGTCCGGCGAGATGATTGACGACGCCACAATCCGCATTGCGCTGCAGGCCCTGAGCAAGGCCGCGCAGGCGGGCAAGGTGACGTGGGACTACGTCCGCACCATGAACAAGAAGCTCACGGAGATTACCGGCTACGATATCCTGGGCTCCGGCATGCCACGCTAGAGTCACGGGCGTTTTGCGGACTCGGCTATCGGATTGTCTGGTTCAAAGGGAGATGGGTGGTCGTCATGTCAGCAACATCTGAGACCAGTCACAACATCATCGTCAATGAAGTCCGGCGTTTCGTGGACAAGGAAGTCATCCCCGTCGCAAGCGAGCTGGAGCACCGCAACGAGTTCCCGCAGCACCTGATGGACCAGGTGCGGGACATGGGCATCCTGGGCATGGTCATCAGCCCCCAGTACGGCGGACTGGGCCTGCCGCTAACCACGTACGCTTCCGTCGTGGAGGAGCTCTCGCGCGGCTGGATGAGCCTGGGCGGCATCATCAACACCCACGTCATAGACGGCTACATCATCGAGAACTTCGGCACCGAGGAGCAGAAGAAGCGCTGGCTCCCCGCGCTCGCGGAAGGGGAGAAACGCGGCGCCCTCTGTGTCACCGAGCCCAATGCAGGCTCGGACGTGCAGGCCATTGAGACGACGGCGACCCGGGACGGCGACTTCTACCGGCTGAACGGCACCAAGATGTTCGTCAGCAACGGCCGCCGCGCCCAGTTCTACATGGTGCTCTGCAAGACCAACAAGAACGCCAGCCCTATCACCGCGGGCATGAGCGCCATCTTCGTGGAAAAGGGGACTGACGGGCTCCGGATTAACCGTGACATAGACAAGCTGGGGTACAAGGGCCTGGATACGGTGGAGCTGGACTTCACCGACTCCCCTGTGCCCGTGACTCACCTCGTCGGCGGCAAGGAAGGCGCGGGCATGAAGCAGGTGCTGAGCGGCCTGGAGGTCGGACGCATCAACGTCGGTGCGCGGGCCGTGGGCCTCGCGCGCGCCGCCTTCGACGACGCCATCCAGTACTCCTTCCAGCGCCACAGCTTCGGCAAGCCCATCTTCGAGCACCAGGCCATCCACATGATGCTCGCGGACATGGCGACGAAGATCGAGGCGGCGCACCACCTGGTGCAGTCGGCGGCGGAGAAGAAGCAGCGCGGAGAGCGCAGCGACCTGGAGACCGGCATGGCCAAGCTCTTCGCGTCCGAGGTCTGCCAGGAGATCGTCGTGGACGCCATGCGCGTCTTCGGTGGGTACGGCTACACCAAGGAGATGCGCGTCGAGCGGTACTATCGCGACGCCCCCATGCTCATCGTCGGCGAGGGGACCAGCCAGATACAGAAAATCGTCATCGCCCGCGCCCTGGAGCGCAAGTACAAGCGGGCATAGCGGACGCCAGCAAGAATGCCTCATCCTTCGACGGGCTCAGGATGAGCGGGAACGAGCGGCCGCTCGTAGTGAGCCTGTCGAACTACGAGCCTACATCCCGGAAATGAGAGGTCATGACATGGAGTTCGACGGACGGGACCGGTTCGGCAGATGCCTGGAGGACTTCACGGTGGGTGACGTGTACAAGCACTGGCCCGGCCGCACCATCACCGAGGCCGACGACACCTTCTTCTGCATGCTCACCATGAACCACCATCCCACGCACATTGACCACGCCTATTCCGCCAATACGCAGTTCAAGAAGCCGCTGGTGGTGGGAACCCTGGTGTACAGTGTGGTCTTCGGGCTGACCGTGCCGGACATCTCCGGCAAGGCCATCGCCAACCTGGAGGTGGAGAGCCTCAAACATACCGGCCCCACCTTCCACGGCGACACCCTCTACGCGGAGACGAAGGTGGTGGACGTGAAGGCGTCGCAGAGCCGCCCGGACGTGGGCGTCATCACGGTGGATACGCGCGGCTTCAATCAGCGCGGCGAGACCGTCCTCACGTTTCGCCGCAAGGTCATGGTGCCTCGCCGCGCGCCCACAGCCAAGAAGTAACCTGTTCCCGCTTCCCGCAATGGTGGCTAAGATACACAGGCCCCGCCGAAGCGGGGCCTGTATGCGTCAACGGCTATGCCGAAAGCTGCGTCCGAGAAGGAGGGCCTGTGACTCTCTACCTGACTGAAGACGACGTCCAGCGCCTGCTGCCCATGCCCGAAGCCGTGGCCGCGGTGGAGGACGCCATGCGCCAGCAGGCCCCCGGCGGCGCGGTCAACCGCCCGCGTCAGCGGGTGCGCATCCCCGCGGGAACGCTGCACCTGATGGGCGCCGCCCTGCCGCACAAGGGAGTGCTGGGGTTCAAGGCGTACACGGCCATTGGCCGCAAGATACGCTTCCTCGTCATGCTCTACAGCGCGACGGATGGCAGCCCACTGGCGCTGATGGAGGCTGACCACTTGGGACAGATACGCACGGGCGCGGCCAGCGGCGTCGCGACGAAGTACATGGCGCGCAAGGACGCGAACGTCGTGGGCGTCATCGGCGCGGGGTACCAGGCGGAGACCCAGGTCACGGCCATGTGCGCCGTCCGGCCCATCCGCGAGGTGCGGGTGTACAGTCGCACGCCGGAGCGCCGAAGCGCCTTTGCGCAGAAGGTGGCCCGCCAGACGGGCGTGGCGGTGCGCGCCGTGGACACGCCGGACGAGGCGGTGAAAGGCAGCCACATCCTCGTCACGGCCACGTACTCCCGCGAGCCGGTGTTCAAGGGGGACCTGCTGGAGAAGGGCGTCCACATGAACATCATGGGGGGCAATGCGCTCATCCGGCGGGAGATAGACGACGTGGCCGTGCGCAGGAGCAACATCATCGTGGTGGACTCCATCGAGCAGGCGCGGGTGGAGTCCGGCGACCTCCTCGGCCCGGTG
This sequence comes from Dehalococcoidia bacterium, assembly GCA_030648205.1. Lineage (NCBI taxonomy): Bacteria > Bacillati > Chloroflexota > Dehalococcoidia > Dehalococcoidia bacterium. The sequence continues at coordinate 5,446 of JAUSIH010000053.1, forward strand.
GAGCGCGGCCTGCTGTCCTGGGAGAACTGCCTTGAGATGTGGCAGGTGGTGTCCGGCCACGTGTCGGGCCGCCGCTCGGACGACGACATCACCATGTTCAAGTCGCATGGCATCGCGCTGTGGGACGTGGCGGCGGCCGCCCACGTCTATGAGCAGGCCAAGGCAAAGGGCATGGGGCGGGACCTGGGCATCTAGCGTCCTGTAACTGAAATACGCGCACGGAATTGTCATTGCGAGGAGTCCCGACAAGTCGGGACGACGAAGCAATCTGGAAGAGGGATGGACCTCGCCGCCAGATTGCCACGGCCCTCCTTCGTCGGGCCTCGCAATGACACTGTGACAAACTTCGGGGACACCACACTAGCGCCCTCGTCAAAATTCGCTGGAAAACTTGGGCCGCAGGGCCGCAGGGCGGCCCGCCGGAGGGTCCGGGAGAGCCTGCCCTGAGCGAAGCCGAAGGGTGTCCTCCCGAATCCGTTCTTTCTCTCCCCACTCTCCGCAAGAGAGGGGGACCGAGGGGGTGAGGTCGTCCGCGCGGCGACGACCACCGTGGGTTTGCAGCCCCGCGCCAGTAGTTGTGAACCACTACGATCGCCGATTCTCGTCTCCCACATGACCTGTGCTATGATGGGAAGGCCGTCTCGCGGAGCACGATTCCGCTAGGCCGGCAACATCGGAGAATCTCCCTGGGAGGCTGTCGCTTAGATGCGTCTCTCTCAACTGTTCGGCAAGACGCTCCGCCAGGAACCTGCCGATGCGGAGACAGCCAGCCACCGGCTGATGCTCAAGGCGGGGCTTATCCATCCCATCGCCGCTGGCGTGTACTCCATGCTGCCCCTGGGCCTGCGGGCCTACCGCAAGATCGAGCGCATCATCCGCGAGGAGATGGACGCCGCGGGCGGCCAGGAGCTCTCCATGCCTGCCCTGCAGCCCATCGAGCTGTGGCAGCAGACGGGCCGCCACGGTTCGTTCGGCCAGACGCTCTTCACCCTTCAGGACCGCAAGGAGCGGCTCCTCTGCCTCGCGCCCACGCACGAGGAGGTCGTTACCACCCTCGTCAGCCTGAACGTGCAGAGCTACCGCGACCTTCCACAGCTTCTCTACCAGATTCAGACCAAGTTCCGCGACGAGCCGCGCCCCCGCGCGGGCCTCATCCGCGTGCGTGAGTTCGCCATGAAGGACGCGTACAGCTTCGACGTGGACGCCGACGCGCTGGACGTGACGTACCGGCGCGTCTTCCAGGCCTACAAGAACATCTTCGCCCGCTGCGGCCTGCCAGCCGTGCCGGTGGAGGCGGACTCCGGAGCTATCGGCGGGAAGGACAGCCAGGAGTTCATGCTGCTTGCGGAGAGCGGCGAGGACGAGATACTGCGCTGCTCAGGCTGCGGCTACGCGGCCAACGTGGAGCGCGCCGCCTTCGTGAAGCCGCCCGCGCCGCGGGAGCCGGAGCGCCCGCTGGAGAAGGTCGCGACGCCCGGCAAGAAGACAATCGAGGAAGTCGCGGCGTTCCTGGGCGTGAAGCCGGAGCAGACGCTCAAGGCGGTCTTCTACGCCGCCGACGGCAAGGTCGTCTTCGTCGTCATCCGCGGCGACTTGGAGGTCAACGAGGTCAAGCTGAAAAACGCGCTGAAGTGCGCCGACCTGCGTCTGGCCACGGACGAGGAGGTCAGAGGCGCGGGACTCGTCGCGGGGTACGCGTCGCCCATCGGCGTCACGGGCGTGCGCGTCGTTGGGGACGACTCCATCGCGCTGGGGTCCAACCTTGTTGCGGGGGCCAACCTGGAGGGCCATCACTACAAGAACGCGAACTACCCGCGCGACTTCACGGTGGCGCTGCTGACGGATATCGCGAAGGCGCGGGCGGGCTACATCTGCGCCCGCTGCGGCAAAGCCGCGTTCGTCTCCATGCGCGGCATTGAAGTCGGGCACGTCTTCAAGCTGGGGACTATCTTCAGCGAGAAGCTAGGCGCGTCGTTCCTGGACAAGGACGGGCAGAAGAAGCCTATCATCATGGGGTGCTACGGCATCGGCGTGGGGCGATTGCTGGCTGCTGCTGTTGAGCAGAACCACGACGAGAAGGGCATCGCGTGGCCCGCGCCGATCGCGCCCTACCAGGTGCACATGGTGGGGCTCCAGATGGACAATCCGCAGGTAGGCCCCGTCGCCGAGAAGCTGTACGCCGACCTCCAAGCGGCTGGCCTCGACGTGCTGTTCGACGACCGCGCGGACTCGCCGGGCGTCAAGTTCAACGACGCCGACCTGCTGGGTATCCCTCTCCGCGTCACGATCAGCCCGCGCACGCTGAAGACGCAGAGCGTGGAGCTGAAGCGGCGCATGGAGGCGCAGGCGCGGAACGCGCCGTTGGCGGAGGCGGTGGCCGCGACGAAGCAGACGCTTGACGAGATGCTGCGGGAGGCGACCGGGGCGTAGGTTGTCCTGGTTACACCCGGCAGGAGGAAGCTGTGAGGCAGTCTCTCGCCGCAGTCCGCGCCTTTCTTTCCACCCTTGCCTTTGCGGCTTGCGCGTCCCCCGTGGCCGTCCCTTCGCCGACGCCGTCTTCGAAGCTGAACTTGGGCGCTGAAGCCGGTCTTGCGCGGGCTGCGGCGGGAGCGCTGGCTATTGACCCGCGGGACGATAGACGTACAGCGTGACGTCGCCGCCGAACCGCCGGGTATTAATCGGCTCCGTCAGGAAGCGACCGAGGTCGGGGCTGGCGTAATGCCGGCGGTACAGCTCCATCCACGCCATGTCTTCGCTGCCCGGCCTGAATGCCCGCAGGTCTTGCTCCTCGCTGGCGTACGCCTTCACGACTGCCGGGTCATCCAGCGCGCGCAGCAGGAACGCCACCGCGCGGTGGATATCGCGCCCGTTCACTTTGGCGTCATAGAGGTTTACTCCCTGCCGGTCAGCCAGCTCCGCGACCATCGCCAACGGCGCAATCGAGAAGTTCTGGTAATGCAGCGCCCTCTCGTACCGGGCCATTTCCTCGGGCCAGCTTCCGTCGTCCGCCATTCGCGATAAGGCGTCGTAGTACTTCGCCATGCCCCAGCGAAACAGCTCGACGTCGTTGCTGACGAGGCCGACGGACGTGGCTTCCAGCGCGCGCCACCATGCGTGGTTGTTGCAGCACGCGCTGCGCCCGCCGGGGAAGCCGATCTGTCGGCGGGCGACGCGGCCCAGCCAGCCTTCGATTATCTCACGGTCCGCCGGCGCGACGGCGGGATCGGCGCGGATGACGGAGTACGACAGTGCCGCGGTCGAGGCCGTCCACTCCACGGTGTACCAGGCCTGCGAGCTTTCCGCGGGGTCGTAGTCCAGCAGCGTGTTCGCCCGCGCCCAATCGCGGAGCGTATCCACCATGCACCGGACGTACGACTCTTCGCCGAAGCGGGCGTACAGCGTGGCGAGCAGGGAGAGCCGGTCCTCGAAGGCGTGATACGGCTGCATGGCGGGCGCGTAGGCTGGATTCGCGGGGCCATGCCCGCCGGAAACGTAGAACGGCGGGATGATCATGCGGCCCTTCGGCGGCTCAGGCCGACCGAGGCGCGCGCAGTCCCGGGCGGCGGGTATTGACTTGAGCAGGCGCGGGTCGGTCGTCGTGCGCAGGTATTCCCGGCGCGCCCTTACGTCGAAGAATGATGCGTTGGGGTCTCGGATGACGGCGCGCGCTGCTGCTTCAGCGCTTGCCGGAGTGGGTGTCGGCGCCGGTTGCGGGCGAGGGGTAGGGGAGGGAGCGGGCCACTGCGTTGGACTCGGCGCGACAGCAGGTTGGGGCGTAGCAGGCGGCGCGGGAGCCGCATTGGATGTCGGCGCGGCGACAGGAGTCGGCGGGCGGGCGCAGGAGACCAGCAGCGCCGCGCCGGCAAGCAACGACAGGAGCCGGAACACCATAGTCCGCATGACAGTATGATAGCAGCCCCGCGGAGCGCGGGCGGAGGACGGAGGCTATCCGCGTGGTTCCTATTGACACGGATAGCTCACCCCGTTACGATATCAGTCGGCCCATAACTGAATAGGCCCCTCGCTCTTATCAAGAGTGGTGGAGGGACTGGCCCGCTGAAGCCCGGCAACCGGTCGGCGCGGCGCTCATACGCTGCACGATACGGTGCCAACTCCAACCCCGCTCGAGGGGGACAGATGAGAGCGATGAGAGCAAGGCTCAAAGAGACTTCTCTCATCGGGAGGTCTCTTTTGTTGTCAGAGGATATGAACGCAATCTCCTGGGAAAACGATCGGCTGAAGCTCGTGGACCAGACGCGCCTCCCGCGGGAGCGCGTGTACCTGGAGTGCGCTGACTATTCGAGTGTTGTGATGGCCATTCGAGAGATGCGCGTGCGCGGCGCTCCGGCCATCGGCGTGGCGGGCGCGTACGCCGTGGCGCTGGCCGCGCGGCAACTCGCCGCAGCGTCGCGGCAGACGTTACTGCGCGAGCTGGACCGCGCCTGCGATGAGATAGCGCGCGCCCGTCCGACGGCGGTCAACCTGTCGTGGGCGGTGGAGCGAGTCCGGCGCGCGGCGCATGAGCAAGGCGACGTGGCCGCCATCCGCGCGTGCGCGCTGGCCGAGGCCCGGCGTATTCAAGAAGAGGACGAGCAGGCCAATCGCCGTATGGGGCAGCTTGGCGCGGCGCTCATTCCGGAGCGGGCTACTGTGTTGACCCACTGCAACGCGGGCGCGCTGGCTACGGCGGGCTACGGCACCGCGCTGGGCATTCTGCGCGCCGCGCGAGAGCAGGGCAAGGATGTACGAGTCATAGCTACGGAGACGCGGCCTTTCCTGCAGGGCGCACGCCTGACAGCGTGGGAGCTGCGGGAGGACGGCTTTGACGTCACGCTCATCACCGACTCCACGGCGGGCTTCGTCCTCAGCCGAGGAGACGTTGACTGCGTGGTCGTGGGAGCGGACCGCATCGCCGCCAACGGCGACGTGGCGAACAAGATAGGCACGTACACCATCGCCGTCCTGGCGAAGGAGAACGGCGTTCCGTTCTACGTGGCCGCGCCCGTCAGCACCGTTGACCTGGCGACGCCAAGCGGCGACGCCATCGCCATCGAGGAGCGGCCTCCCGAGGAGGTCACGCACATAGCGGGGGTGCCCATCGCCCCGGACGGGGTGCGCGTGCGGAACCCAGCATTTGACATAACGCCTCACAGGTACGTCACGGCCATTGTCACGGAGCGCGGGATTGTGCGCGCGCCGTACGGGACAAGCCTGGGGCGCTTGCTACGGCAGGCATCGGCGGCTTCCGTGCGCTAGGGCTGCTGAAAAAGGAAAGTCCAGTCCTTCCCCGGAAGGACTGGCGGGGGGCTGGGGGTGTCCCCCAGATACAAGTTTTACCCCTTTCCTAGATAGGAAGGGGGCAGGGGGATGGTCGAAAAGGCTTTTTGATTACCCCGCCAGCGCTGTTCGGGAGAGCGCGGATACGAGCGTCGGACTGATAGAGAGGAAGCTATGGCGCCACGCCAGGGGGGAAAGCTGAAAGAGGGGGAGAGCGACCGGAGGCGCGCCACCATTGCCGTCATAGGCGGCAGCGGCCTGTACCAGATGGACGGTCTGACGGACGTGGAGAATGTGCGGGTCAAGACGCCCTTCGGCGATCCCAGCGACGCCATCATCCTGGGGACGCTGGAGGGGCGCCGCGTGGCCTTCCTTCCGCGCCACGGGCGGGGGCACGTTATCTCGCCCACGGAACTCCCCTCGCGCGCCAATATCTATGCGCTGAAGAGCCTTGGCGTGGAGCGCATCATCTCCGTCAACGCCGTGGGCAGCCTGCGGGAGGACATACGGCCCCAGGACATGGTTATCCCCGACCAGGTCATTGACCGGACAAAGAACCGGGTCAACAGCCTCTTTGAGGGCAGCGGCGTCGTTGTCCACTGCGGCTTCGCCGACCCGTTCTGCGCCGACCTGAGCGGCCTTCTCTACAAAGCGGCGCGGCGGACGCACAGCCGCACCCATCGCGGCGGCACGTACATCGCGATGGAGGGGCCTCTCTTCTCGACGCGCGCCGAGTCCGAGCTGTACCGCTCGTGGGGAGGCAGCGTCATCGGCATGACCGTGCTGCCGGAGGCCAAGCTGGCCCGCGAGGCGGAGATATGCTACGCCAGCCTGTCCTGCTCCACCGACTACGACTGCTGGCGCCCGGAGCACGACGATGTGACAGTGGAGATGGTCATCTCCAACCTGCTGAAGAACGTGGCTGTCGCCAAGGGCGTTCTGCGCCGCCTTATCGCGAAGCTGCCGGCGGAGCGGACGTGCGGCTGCGCGAGCGCCCTTAAGAACGCCATTGTCACGGCGCGGGACAGCATTCCCGCCCGCGCCAGGCGAGACCTGACCCTGTTGCTTGGGAAGTATGTACAATAAGATGGCGCTTTGACCTTAATGGCGAGGGAGGGGAGCACCATGGCGACCAGTAAGCGGCAGCCGCGGGAAACCGGCGAGCCTTTTGCAAGGATATCGACTGAGGAGGCGAAGAAGCTCATTGACAAGGGCGGAGTCCAGGTCATTGACACTCGCCGTCCGGACGAATACGTGCTTGGACATGTGCCAGGCGCCAAGCTCATTCCGGTGGACGAGTTCTTCACCCGCTCCGGGGAGGTGGACAGCGGGAAGCCCGCCCTGTTCATCTGCGCGACCGGCGTGCGCAGCGCCCTGACCTGCGAGATGGCGGCGGCCCTGGGCTTCGACGCCTCGTTGCTCTACAACGTCGAAGGTGGGACGGAGGGGTGGATCGCCTGTAGCTACCCTGTGAAGAAGGGTAAAGATGCATAGCCCTCGGCGAATTGTTGGTGATCAGAAGCGTCCGGGACGGTGCCCGGCAAGATTTCTCCAGAGAGGAACTCATGAATAAACGGAAGCGCATGGCTACCCTCAAGCACCGCCACCGGCAGCAGATACTCAAACTTCGCAAGAAGTCGCTGCGGGCCACCGGCGGTCCATCGGTCAAGGCCCCCGTAACGGCCGCCGTCAGGGCCCCCGTTCCCGCGCACCGCGCCCCGGCGCCCGCGGCTGCGGCGCCACGTCCGCACGTAGCGCGGCCCCGTCCGCCCGCTCCGGCCAAGGCGGCGCCCCCGGAGAAGCCCGTGGAGAAGCCGGTTGCTGAGAAACCCGTTGTGGAAAAGCCCGCCGTGGAGAAGCACCCCAGGGCGCGTCCGGAGCATAAGCCCGCCGCCGAGCCCAAGGCTGCGGCTGAGACGAAGGCTCCCGCGGAAGCCAAGCCCCACGCGGAACCCAAGGCGCCCGCTGAGAAACATGCCAGACCTGCGAAGGCCAAGACCTCCGAGGGAGAACAGGCGGCCAAGGACAAGTCGGCGCCCTAGCGCGATGAGGAATGTCCGCACCGCCGCCATCCCTTCAGTCCAGGGTGGGTCAGACCTGTACCCACCACTGGTCAGGGCTTTGCTTGACCCGGGGGCCTATTCCCACCCGGTCCAGACCGTCGAGCTGGTGCAGACGCACATTTCCTACATCTTTCTGACTGGGCAGGACGTGTACAAGGTCAAGAAGGCGGTGGACTTCGGCTTTCTGGACTTCACCACCCTGGAGAAGCGGCGTCACTACTGCCAGGAGGAGTTGCGGCTGAACCGGCGCCTCTCGCCGGCCGCGTACAAGGGCGTCGTGGAGGTCACCCGCCACGGGGATGCGTACCGCGTCGGCGCGCCGGGCGAGGTGGTGGAGTACGCCGTGCACATGGCGCAGCTTCCGCGCGACCGCATGCTGGACGCCCTTCTGCGCCGCGATGAGGCAACGCCCGACATGGTGCGGCGGCTGGCCGAGAAGACCGTCGAGTTCCACCGACGGGCGGAGACCGACCCGGAGGTCGCGCGCTTCGGCAGTCCGGATGCCGTTCGGTTCAACTGGCGGGAGAACCTGGCGCAGACGGAGAAATACGTGGGCACGACCATCGCCGAGCGCCAGTACCGCGACATGGGCGCCTACGCCACCCGCTTTGTGGATGCTCAGACGCCGCTTTTGGAGCGCCGCATGGCGGAAGGGCGCGTGCGCGACTGCCACGGCGATCTGCACACGGCGCAGGTCTGCTTCACCAACGGCATTGAGGTCATTGACTGCATCGAGTTCACTCCGCGCTTCCGCTGCATTGACGTGGCCAGCGAGGTCGCCTTCCTGGCCATGGACCTGGACTTCAACGGGCGTCACGACCTGTCCCGCCTGTGGGTGGACACCTACGTGGAGCTGTCGGGGGACGGCGAGCTGCGGGAGCTGTTGCCATTCTACAAGTGCTATCTGGCCTATGTACGCGGCAAGGTGGCCAGCTTCCAGGTGGACGCGCCCGATGTGCCCCCGCCCGCGCGGGACAAGGCCCGGGAGACGGCCCGTCGCTACTTTGACCTGGCCCATTCCTATACGCAACCGTTGGGGCGGCCCGCCATCTTCATCACCACGGGTCTCGCGGGCACGGGCAAGACGACGCTGGCCCGTGACCTGGCGCGGAGACTGGGCGTGGAGGTGGCCTCGTCGGACGTGGTGCGCAAGGAGATGGCCTCCGTCCCGTTCACCGAGCGCCACTTCGACCCGTTCAATCGGGGGTTGTACCGCCCGGAGATGACGGAGAAGACCTATGACGCCCTCGTCGAGAGGGCGCGCCACGCCTTGAAACGCGGGCAGTCCATTATCCTGGACGCCTCCTTCCGGGAAGCCCGCCATCGTCGGCAGGCCGCCGCCGCCGCGGATGACGCGGGCGCCGCGTTTTACGTGCTGGAGGCCGTCTGCCCGGAGCCGCTGGCGCTCCGCCGTCTGGAGCGGCGTCTCGAACAGGGAGCGTCTGCGTCGGACGCGCGTGCCGAGATCTACGAGGCGCAGAAACGTGCCTTTGAGCCGATAGCGGAAGCGGACTCGGTCCATCACATGGTGGTGGACACGTCGCGCCCCCGCGGGCAAGTCATTGACCACGTCCTGCGGAGGCTGCCGCTGGAGGCGCTGGCGGGAGTGAAGGGGTAGAAATTATGCTCCTCTGTGCAAAGGAGAGGAGCCGGAATCCGGTGTGAGAGAGTGACGGATGACATCGAAACAGAGGTTCAGGGGAGACGTTCGTGATATTGGCCTCGCCCGTGACGGCGAACTGCGGATCGAGTGGGCCGCCCGCGAGATGCCCGTCCTGGGCCTTATTCGCCGCCGCTTCTCCAAGGAGAAGCCGCTCAAGGGCGTTCGACTCTCCGCCTGCTTACACGTGACCACGGAGACGGCCAATCTGGTGCTCACCCTCAAGGAGGGTGGCGCCCAGGTGGCGGTCTGCGCCTCCAATCCCCTGTCCACTCAGGACGAGACGGCCGCGGCGCTGGTCGCAAGCTATGGTATTCCCACTTTCTCCATCAAGGGAGAGGACAACGATACGTACTACCGGCATATTCACGCCGCGTTGGAACACAAGCCGCAGATCACTCTGGATGACGGCGCTGACCTGGTGGCGACTATCCACAAGGACCGGCGCGACCTGCTTCCGGGCGTCCTGGGCGGCACCGAGGAGACGACTACGGGCGTCATCCGGCTGCGCAGCATGGCCCAGGCCGGAAAGCTCCTGTACCCCATCATGGCGGTCAACGAGGCGGACACCAAGCACATGTTCGACAACCGCTACGGCACGGGCCAGAGCACCATTGACGGCATCACCCGCGCCACCAACATCCTGTGGGCGGGCAAGACAGTCGTGGTCGTGGGCTACGGCTGGTGCGGGCGGGGCGTCGCCCTGCGGGCAAAGGGCCTGGGCGCGCACGTGACCGTCGCGGAAGTGGACCCCATTCGGGCGCTGGAGGCCATGATGGACGGGTACTCCGTGGCGCCCATGGCGGAGTCGGCCAAGGTGGGGCACATTTTCATCACGGTGACCGGCGACATCAACGTGATCTCCCGCCAGCACATCACGACGATGCGGGACGGCGCTATTCTGGCCAACAGCGGGCACTTCAACGCGGAGATAGACATCCCCGGCCTGGAGTCCCTGGCGAAGGGCAAGCGGCGCGTCCGGCCGTTCGTGGACGAGTACACGCTGCAAGACGGCCGGAAGGTGTTCCTCCTGGGCGAAGGCCGCCTCATCAACCTGGCCGCCGCCGAGGGGCATCCCGCCAGCGTGATGGACATGAGCTTCGCCAACCAGGCCCTGTGCGTGGAGCGTCTGGCCGGGGGCCAGACTAAGCTCGCACCGGGCGTTTACTCGGTGCCCAAGGAGATTGACCAGGAGATCGGTCGGTTAAAGCTACAGTCCATGGGCATCACTATTGACGTCCTGACGGACGAGCAGCGGCGCTATCTGGAAAGCTGGGAAGCCGGTACCTAAATTCCCGTACCGGCCTTCCTGTAACAAGGGAGGGCTTGCTCATGGGTTACAGCTTCATGGAATCCCCGTCGTACCTGTACACATCGGAGTCGGTCACCGAGGGCCACCCCGACAAGATGTGCGACCAGATCTCCGACGCCATCCTGGACGCCATCTTCTCGAAGGACTCCCAGGCCCGCGTCGCGTGCGAGGCCCTGGCGACGACCGGCCTCATCGTCGTCACCGGGGAGATCACCACGTCCACATGGATAGACATGAGCAAGGTGATCCGCGATACCGTCCGCGCAATCGGCTATACGCGGTCTGACCACTATTTCGACGCCGATACCTGCGGCATCATCCTGTCCATCAAGGAGCAGTCCAGGGACATCGCCATGGGCGTGAACCAGGCCCTGGAGGCGCGTGAGAAAGGGCTGCCCAGCAGCAACGGCGACGAGGACTTCGACAAGATCGGCGCGGGCGACCAGGGGATGATGGTGGGCTTCGCATGTCGCGAGACGGACATGCTGGAGAATGACGCCGGCAATCCCCGGATTCTGATGCCTCTGCCCATTTACCTGTCCCACCTTCTCACCAAGCGCCTGGCCGAGGTGCGCAAGGACGGCACGTTGCCCTACCTGCGTCCCGACGGCAAGTCCCAGGTCACGGTGGAGTACAGCAAAGGGAAGCCCAAGCGGGTCACCACAGTGGTCATAGGGGCGCAGCACAGCGCGGAGGTGGACCACAGCACCATCGAGCGCGACATCATCGAGTACGTCATCAAGCCCGTGGTGCCCAAGCACTTGCGGGACAAGGACACGCGCTACTACGTGAACGCCACGGGGCGCTTCGTCATCGGCGGCCCGATGGGCGATGCCGGCCTCACGGGGCGCAAGATTCTGGTGGACACCTACGGCGGCGTGGCCCGGCATGGCGGCGGCGCATTCTCCGGCAAAGACCCCACAAAGGTGGACCGCACGGGCGCCTACGCCGCCCGCCACGTGGCCAAGAACCTCGTGGCGGCGGGCCTGGCGGACCGATTGGAGATCCAGGTGGCCTATGTCATCGGCAAGGCGCACCCCGTCTCCATCTCCATCGAGACGTTCGGCACGGGCAAGGTCAGCGACGAGATCATTCTGGAGCTGATCAACAAGCACTTTGACCTGCGGCCGGGCGCGGTCATCCATAACATGGAGCTGCGTCGTCCCATTTACAAGCAGACGGCTTCCTACGGGCATTTCGGTCGCGAGGACCTGGACCTGCCGTGGGAGCGGACGGACAAAGCCGCCATTCTGCGGCGAGAGGCGGGCCTCAGCCCTCTCAAGCCCGCGCCAGTGGCGTAGGCGACAGGGAATAAGAGCCGACCTATGGCGGGCTCCACCGTCGCACGGGCGCGCTCACAGGGTCTCCACTACGCGTGGGTGGTCCTGGCTTGCGCCGCCGCGATGGCGGTTGTCGCCGCGGGCATCCGGAACTCTTTTGCCGTTCTCGTTGACCCTCTGGTCGCCCAGTACGGCTGGAGTCGGGGAGACATATCCGTCGCTTACGCGCTCGTGTACCTGTCGGCGGTGCCACTGTCCTTGCTGGCGGGAGCTGTGGCGGACAAGTATGGCTCTCGGCGGGTCATTCTGGCGGGCTCCCTGGCATTTACCGCGGGCATGCTGCTGACTGGCACGGCGACGCAACTGTGGCAGTTCTACGTCTATTACGGCGTTCTGCTGGGTGGTCTTGGCACGACCATCTTCACAATGCTGCTGCCCGTTGTCCTGACACGCTGGTTCCACGCGCGGGTGGGGATGGCCCTCGGCTTCATGTGGGTGGCGGTGGGCCTTGGCCCGGTCATTCTGCCATTCCTGCTGCGCTGGGTCATCTCCCTTGTGGGGTGGCAACAGGCCTTTACGCTGATAGGCATCCCCACAGGGGTGGTCCTGCTCACGGCGGGCTTCCTGCTGCGGAACAAGCCGGAGGACAAGGGCCTGATGCCCTATGGGCTTTTCGCAGGCCAGGGCCAGGCGGCGGAGACTGCGGCGACGCCTCCCGCGGATGCCGTGACCTTTGCCCGGGTGCGTTCCAACCGCTCCTTCTGGTTTCTGGTGCTGGTCCACGCGCTGGGTTGCGCGGGACACTCCATCATTCTGGCCCACGTGGTCTCCATGGCCACGTTGCAGGGAGTCCCCGGCCTCGTGGCCGTGGGCGTGCTCAGCGCCATCTCCGGCGCGTCCATGGTGAGCCGCTTCGGCATGTCCATGGTGACCGAGCGGATGGGCGCGCGCTTCACGCTGGCCGTCGCGCTGCTGCTCCAGACTACGCCGCTCGTGCTGCTCTTCTGGGCGAGCGATACATGGGGCTTCTATCTCTTCGCGGTGCTCTTCGGCTTCGGGTTCGGGGGCGAGATGGTGGGCTTCCCCATCATCAACCGGCAGTTCTACGGCGAAAAGGCGCCTCTAAATCGTATCTATTCGTTTGAAGTCGCGGGTGCCATGATGGGCATGGCCTTCGGCGGATGGCTCGGAGGCGCGCTGTTTGACCTGAGCGGGTCATATACATGGTCGATTGTCGCGGCGCTGGTCTGCGGCTACGCCGGGCTTGTGCCTGTTCTGCTGCTGCCCGCTCACCAGCCGGGCCGGCTGGTGGTCGCGGCGGCGACGTCCGCCGGAGCGCATCAGGCGGCCACCCACGCCCGCTAGTCCACATTTTGTCAGGGAGACCGTAGCTATGAGCGACACCACCCCCATCAAGTTCGGCACCGACGGATGGCGCGCCATCATCGCCGAGGACTTCACGTTCGAGAACGTGCGGGCCTGCGCGCGCGGCACGGCGCTGTACCTCCAGGAGCGCGGCCTGGCCTCGCGCGGGCTGGTCGTGGGATACGACACGCGCTTCAGCTCTGAGCACTTCGCCGCCGCCGTGGCGGAGGTGGTGGCCGCGAGCGGCGTCCCGGTCTATCTCTGCGAGCGGGCCGCGCCCACCCCGGTGGTCAGCTACAGCATCGTGGCCCAGAAAGCGGGAGGGGCCGCCATCATCACCGCGAGCCACAATCCGGGCATCTGGAACGGCTACAAGTACAAGCCGGAGTACGCGGGCAGCGCCTCGCCGGAGGTGGTGGCCCGTCTGGAGCAGCTTATCGCAGCGGCCAGGGCCGGGGGCCCGATACCGCGCATGCCCCTGAGCGAGGCGGAAGCAAGCGGGCGCGTCCGGCGCATTGACCCGGAAGGGCCGTACATGGAGCACGTCGCGCGGCTGGTGGACCTGGAGCGCATCAGAAAGGCGGGCCTGCGCGTGGAGGTGGACCCCATGTACGGCGCGGGCGCTGGCTACCTACGGAAGTTGCTGGCCCACGATGCATCGGGGCTGGCGGGCGGCGCCACCCGCGTCCACGAGCTGCATGGCGAGCGCAACCCCATCTTCCCCGGCATGCGTCAGCCAGAGCCTATCGCCGACAATCTGCACGACTTGTGTAAGGCCGTGGTGCGGCGCAAGGCGGACGTGGGCCTGGCCACGGACGGCGACGCCGACCGCGTGGGCATGGTGGACGAGAACGGCGTCTTCCTGACGTCCCTACAGGTCTTCGCGCTGCTGGCCCTGTACATGCTGGAGGTGCGCGGCGAGCGCGGCGCCATCGTGAAGTCGGTGACGACCACCAGTATGCTCTATAAGCTGGCGCAGCTTTACAACGTGCCCATCTTCGAGACGCCGGTGGGGTTCAAGTACATCGGCCCCATCATGGAGCGCGAGAAGGCGCTCATCGGCGGCGAGGAAAGCGGCGGGTTCGGCTTCCGCGGGCACATCCCGGAGCGCGATGGCGTGCTTGCCAGCCTGTTCCTCCTCGACCTGATGGTGCGGACGGGGAAGTCGCCCGCGAAGCTCATCGAGTACCTGTACGGCAAGGTGGGGCCGCATCACTACAAGCGCATTGACCTGCCGTTTGACGCGACGCGGCGCGACTCCGTGGTGCGGCGCGTGTCCGACAGCAGGCCGTCGGCGCTCGATGGCGTCAAGGTCGCCACCACGGACACGACGGACGGCTTCCGGTTCGTGCTGGAGGATGGGGCGTGGCTGCTCATCCGGTTCTCCGGCACGGAGCCGCTGCTGCGCATCTACGGCGAGGGCCCCAGCCCAGAGCGCGTGGAGCGGCTTCTAGACGCGGGTCGCAAGATGACGGGAGTGTAGGCCGCCGTGATTAACCTGGACACGCCGGATATCTATCGTCGTCTCGACCCGTCCGGCCTGGGCGGGCGCATCGCCGGGATGGCGCGCAATTGCAGCGACGCATGGTCGGCGGCGCAGGCGTTCCCCTTGCCGGAGGACTACCGCCGCGTGGAGCGGGTCGTGGTGCTCGGCATGGGCGGCTCCGCCATCGCGGGAGACCTGCTGGCCGACCTGTGCGCCCATCTGGGCGGGCCGTCGGTGCTGGTGCACCGCGACTACGAGTTGCCGACCCGGTGGGTGAGCGACAGGACGCTGGTGGTTGCGTCCAGCTATTCCGGCAACACAGAGGAGACCCTCTCCGGTTTCCGGCGCGCCCTCGCCAGTCGCGCCTCCCTCGGCGTCAAGCTGCTGGCCATTACTCGCGGCGGCCAGGTCGCGGCCCTGGCGCGAGAGAGTGGCGTTCCGGTCTTCCCCATTCAGTTCGAGGGGGAGCCGCGCAGCGCCCTGGCGTGGGGCTTTCTGCCGCTGGTGGCCTTCACCCAGAAGCTGGGCATGGTTGCTGACCAATCGGCGGCTGTGCGGGAGGCCACGGCCCTGCTGGACCGGCTCGCCGCGGAGCTGGGGCCGGATGCGCCTGAGTCGCGCAACCCCGCCAAGGCGCTCGCGCGGCGGATGCACGGCAAGCTCCCCGTCATCTACGGCGCGGGCCTGCTCACGAGCGTGGCGCGGCGGTGGAAGACCCAGGTGAACGAGAACAGCAAGGCGTGGGCGTTCTTTGAGGTTCTGCCCGAGCTGCACCACAACGCCGTTGTGGGCTTCCCGCTCCCCGAGAAGCTGCGCAAGGACACGCTCGTGCTCATGCTGCGGTCGCCGCTGCTCCACGCGCGCACCCTCCTGCGCTACGCCATCACCGACGACATGCTGACTGAGGCGGGCGTTCCGCACGAGACCGTGGACGCGCGGGGGACAAGCCCGCTGGCCCAGATGCTGTCGGTGACGCTCCTCGGCGACTACGTCAGCTACTATCTCGCCATGCTGAACGGGATAGACCCCGCGCCCGTGCCGGTCATTGACCGGCTGAAGCGGCGCTTGACCGAAAGCGGCCAGTAGCCGCGGTGCTTCGGGCAGTGCCTCGGAAAGGCAGCGTGAAGGTCTCCACTCGCAGCGGCGCAAGGGCTTTCGCTTTCTTGTGGCTTTGTCTGGTGGCCGCGCTTGTCCTTGCGGCGTGCGGCCAGGCGGCGCAGCCTGCGCCAGCGCCGCCGGAGGTCGTCCAGCGGGGCGCGCGGCTCTACGGCGCCTACTGCCAGAGCTGCCACGGCGACGCGACGGGCGGCGTCATCCAGGACTATCCTCCCGTGCACAACGCCAACGGGCACACCTGGCACCACCCCGACTGCGTGCTGGTGCGGATTACTGTGGAGGGAGTGCCTCCGTCGCCTGGCGCCCCGGCTGACGCGCCGCGCATGGAGGGGTTCAAGCTCGCCACGGACGACGTGAAGGCGATTCTGGCCTACATGAAGACCTGGTGGACGGACAAGCAGCGCGCGTTCCAGGCCGACGTGACCCGGCAGTCGTGCTAGTGACGCGATGGTTCTGATATACTCGGCGTGTGGGTTTGCGCTCGTCCAATAGGCGCGAACGACGGAGTACGCCATGAAATTGAAGGTTGTGGTACACGAGGCGGAAGAGGGTGGCTACTGGGCGGAGGTGCCCGCCATCCCTGGCTGCGCCACGCAGGGGGAGACCTTTGAAGAGCTGTTGCACAACCTTTACGAGGCGGTGGAGGGCTGTCTCTCCGTGGACATCAAGAAGCCAAAGGCGCGGGCAAAAAGCAAGGTGCGGGTCCTCGAAATAGCCGTATGAAGCCCGTATCCGGCGAGGCGTTTGCGAGGATCGTGAAACGCCACGGCCGGACATTGTTGTAGCATTCATGTCGATTACCACATTCATCTATTAAGACGTCGCATGAAGTATTATCCCCCAAAGTTGTCAACACTGCTTAAGGGACTCGAAAGTTCATATGAGCGATTCATAAAGGTTCAGGCAGAACGAGATACGTCTGACACGTTCATTGCGTTATTCGAGACGTTGAATTGGGTAGTGAGCGTCGACGACTGGATAAAGCACATGTCGGATAGCGGAAGGGAATGGTACACAAACTTTGGGGAGCAAAGAGGCTTGATTGTGCCAGCTCTCAGATATGTACGTGCCAGAGTTCATCATCAATGGGCTCATGCACTTTATTTGGATCCTGAAGGCGCAGAGTTCCCGATAGTTTTTCCAACAGGGTTCCATGAATGGTGCTGGCGTGATTCCAAAGAACTGCCATCTCCTGATAAAGGACATGAGTACGCTAGAGGCGAAATGGCATACGACAGTTTATTGGCTCATAAAGCTGCGCGTCATACGTTGCAAGCCGTGCTTGGTCTTGTTCACGACCAAACGACTTCTTCACCATGACGCAAAAACAAGGGCGATATACTTAGACAACTAATTCTCCCGAACTCAATCTGAGAAGGCGGGTATCACTCGGCCTATTCGCCTACCTCCTGACTGTCCACTGTGCGGGTAGGCCTGTTACCTCTCTCCGTACCTCCACCACGCGCGGCAGGCCCGCAAGGTCCGGCCACACGCGCACTGTAGCCTGCGGGAAGGCCGCGCGCGCCATATCCGCCACCGTGTCCGCGTGCGCCTCATTGACCTCCAGCAGCAGCGCGCCGTCCGGCTTCACCTTCGTCGGCGCCGACCGCAGCAGCCGCGCGATGGCGTCCGTGCCGTCCGGTCCGCCCAGGAGCGCATCCCGCGGCTCGTGGTGTAGCTCAGGAGCCAGGCCGGGGTAGTCGCCGTCGAGGACGTAGGGCAGGTTGGCGACGAGCATATCCACAAGCTCGGGCAGCGGCTCCGCAAGGTCGCCGCGCAGGAGGGTGACGCGGCGCGCGACTCCGTGGCGGCGCACGTTCCGCTCAGCGACCGCCAGCGCGCCAGCGGAGGCATCCGTGGCGTACACGCGGGCCGCTGGCAGGTGCACGGCCAGGGCGATGGCCACGCACCCGCTGCCCGTGCCGATGTCCGCCAGCACCGCGCGCTTGCCGTCCCCTCCGAATCGCTCGCGCACCGCGCCCACGGCCCGCTCCACCAGCATCTCGGTCTCCGGCCTCGGTATGAGCACGCGCGCGTCCACGGCGAAGTCCAGGCCGAAGAACTCCTTGCGTCGGGTGATGTAGGCCAGAGGCTCGCGGGTGAGGCGGCGCTTCACCAGGCGCTTGTAGGCTTCCGCCCTGTCGTCGGGCAGTCTGTCGGAGAGGCGCGCGTAAAGCTCCGCGCGATTCTTGCCGATGGCGTGGCAGAGGAGGACTTCTGACTCCAGGTAGTGCTCATCAATGCCGGCGGACGCGAGGGTGACGCGGCCCCACTGGAGGGTCTCCAGGTAGGTCACACGAGGCTCTCCGCCAGCTTGCGCTCCTGCTCGTCCGCCTGAAGCGCGTCAATCAGCTTGTCCAGGTCGCCGTCCAGCACCCCCTCCAGGTTGTGGACGGTGATGTTGACGCGGTGGTCGGTGACCCTGTTCTGAGGGAAGTTGTAGGTGCGGCCCTTTTCGGAGCGCTCCGCCGTCCCCACCTGGGCGCGGCGCTGCTGCGAGACCTGCTCCTCCTGCTTGCGCCGCTTGATCTCGTACAGGCGCGCGCGGAGCAGGGCCATGGCCTTCGTCTTGTTCTTGAGCTGTGAGCGCTCGTCCTGGCAACTGGCCACGATGCCCGTGGGCACATGAACGATGCGCACTGCCGTGGCCACCTTCTGCACGTTTTGCCCGCCGTGGCCGCTGGCGTGGAAGATGTCAATGCGCAGCTCGTCGGGGTTCACCTGCACGTCCACCTCGTCAATCTCCGGGAGGACGGCCACGGTGGCCGTGGACGTGTGGATGCGGCCGCTGGACTCGGTGGAGGGCACGCGCTGGACGCGGTGGACGCCGCTTTCGTGCTTCAGGCGGCTGTAGGCGCCCTTGCCGTGGACCTCAAAGGTGATCTCCTTGAAGCCGCCGATACCGATGGCGCTGGTGTTGATGACCTCCGTCTTCCAGTTATGCCGTTGCGCGTAGCGGCTGTACATGCGAAAGAGGTCTGACGCGAACAGGGCGGCCTCGTCGCCTCCCGCGCCGGCGCGGACCTCAACGATGACGTCCTTCTCGTCGTTGGGGTCCCTGGGCAGCAGCCCGCGGTGCAACTCCTCGATGAGGCCGTTGCGCCTCTTCTCCAGCGCGTCCGCCTCCTGGCGGGCCATGGCGCGCATCTCCTCGTCGCCACTCTCCTTGACCAGGGCCAGCGTGTCCTGCAGTTCCTGGTCCACCTTGCGGTAGGAGCGGAACTGGTTGACCACGTCCTCAATGGAGGCGCGTTCTTTCGCCAGGGTCTGCACGCGCCCGTAGTCGGTGGCGAGGGCGGCGTCCGCCATCTGGCGCTCGATATCGTTATAGCGCCTCTCGACGGATTCCAGTTTGGGCAGGAACTGCTTGATGTCGTCCATAGTCTTGTGAAAGTCTCTCTTCCGTCTTCAGTATAGCTGGCGCATAGGTGAGGCGCAAGGAGCGGCGGAACGCGGGAGCGGCGTCTCGCACGCGGTGGCTGCTATCGAGAGAGAGCCGGGGCGCCTCAGGCACGTTCAGGCTTGCTTCGTGCGGGCGTCAACGCCCTCTTTTTGGAGCCGTCGGCGCTGGGTCTTGAACATCCATAGGGCTACCATTCCCATGAAAAAGAACATGAGGGCGTCAACGACGAAGATGGACCGGAATCCCATCGCCACACTCATCGTGCCCGCGATCAGGGAGGCCGAGGCGAGCGCCATCGCGTTGACGCTCTGGACAACTCCGAAGACTGCTCCCTGGTGTTGCCGGGAGACGGACGTGCTCAGCAGGGCGTTTGTCGCCGTAAGCAACGTCCCCTGAAAAAGGCCTACTATCGCGAAAAGCGCCAAGGACGCGCCTGGCGACCGCACCCACGCCTGGGGCAGATAGAACGCGGAGGCGCCGAAGGCGGCGACCAGGACGGCGACGTGCAGGTTGTGCGATTGGCCCCAGCGACCGATCAGCACGGACGCGAGCGCGCTCGCCAGTCCCAAGAGGGCAAAGGCGAGGCCAGCCATCGTGGCGGCTCCCTGAGCGACCATCTCCTGCATGAAGACCGCCATGACGGGAAACAGCATGAACGGTCCGCAGCGCGTGACGAGCAGCATCCCCAGGAGAGGCACCACATTCGGCAGGCCCAGCACCATCCGGACGTTCCGGAGGGGATGCAGCCGTTCCTTGGTCTCCGGGGGAGGCTCAAACTTCTCCCGCACGAAGAGGAGAACGACGAGGAAGCTGACGACCAGCAGTCCGCCGGTAACGAAAAAGGGAGCGCGGTAGCCGAAGGAATCGGCCAGGAAGCCGCCCAGCAACGGGCCAGCCATCGTACCGAGGAAAAAGGCCATTTGCACTATCCCCAGGGCGAATGCTGTCCGCTTCTGCGGGGCCTGTGACACGGCGAGGGCAAAAGAGGCGGCGTTGACGCCGGTCAAAGCCCCATGCAGCGAGCGCATCACGATGAGGAAGGCCAGATTTGGGGAGAGGCCGGTGATCGCCAGAATGACCGCGCCGGCGGCTGTGGAGCGCAGTACCATGGTCCTGCGCCCGTAGCGGTCGGCCATGGCGCCCCACAGTGGGCCGGCAAGGAAGGAGCAAAAGCCGCCCGCGAAATGGGCCACGCCCGTCCAGAAAGCAGCCTCGCTGGGGGCCCTCACGCCGAGATCCTGCACAAAGAGGGGAAGGAGAGGACTTACGCCTTGAAATCCTAACGTGGAGAAGAACTGTGCAACCGCCAGGAAGTAGAGGTTCCGCTGCCAACGGAACACGCTGCGCTCAGTCATTACAGAGCGATTATAGCCTTGTGAACGTGTATCCGCTACTCCAAGGGATATCTCTTGAATAGAGGTTCCAGACCCGCGGCGCCCGAATGTCTTTCCTGGCGCTGTCCGTTTGACAGGGGGGTGAGCGCGTTCTACAATAGACGAGATGGCTCTTCAACAGGACCAAGGGGCTACCATAGCTCAAATAGCCGCTCGCTACCTGACCGAGGCGCCACTTCACGATAAGCCCAGCGCTCAGCAGGAGATCAACCGGTTCATCCGGTGGTGCAGGGGCGACCGCTTCGTGTCACAGCTCACACCCCACGAGCTGGAACTGTATGCTGAGTCATGCTCATCCTCCTACGGCGACGCCGGAGTCCGCCTCCAACCACTTAAATCATTCTTCCGATATGTGAGCAAGAAGGGCCTGACCCCGGAGAACCTGGGTGTCCACCTGAAGGTGAAACGGGTGTCGGGCGCCCGGCGGAACGGCCGGAACGCGCGCGCCGGAGCGGCGGATGCCATGCAACTCACACCGGAGGGCTTTGCCCTTCTGCAGGGTGAGTTGGAGGAACTGAAGTCCCGACGGGTACACATCGCCGAGGAGCTCAAGCGCGCCATGGCCGACAAGGACTTCCGCGAGAACGCGCCGCTGGACGCCGCGCGGGAGGCCCAGGGCATGACGGAGGCCCGTATCCGCGAGCTGGAGCACAAGCTGCGCAGCGCCACCCTCATCGAAGGGCGTAACGGCGAACGCTCAAGCCGCGTCAGGCTCGGTTGCCGCGTCACCGTGCGTGATCTCGCCAATAGCGAGGAGTTCCTTTACGTGCTGGTGAATCCCAGTGAGGTGAACCCCAGCACGGGGAAGATATCCGTCATGTCGCCCACGGGCCGGGCGCTGCTGGAGCACGAGCTGGGGGATGAGGTGGACGTGAGCGCGCCGGCGGGCAAACTCCGGTACCGAGTGGTGAAGGTTGAAGGCTAGCCGGCCAGACCCCTTGCATGTTCTTTCAAAGACCTGCGTCGCAGGTCTCTTTTCTTAATCGGTGTAGAGACGCGCTCAATGAAGAACTGGGCCCTGGTCTTGGTGGCCGTCGCGCTCACAGCGCTTGGCTTCGTCAGGCGCGCGGCAGGCATTCCCGCCCCCGCCCTTTACCAGGACGCTCTGGTGTTCGGCGCGGCCGTCGTGGGCGCTGCATTCCTTCTGGCTTGGGCCTCAGAGGCGGCGCGCAGGGATTTCCCCGCTCCGTTGATCGTCGCTCTTCTCGCCGTTGTAGTTGTTTTGCCGGAGTCTAATGTAACCTTGCATCTCATAGCCCAGGCGGGCAGGGAGCCATCCTATACGGCATACGCCGCCGCCAGCATGTCAGGGGCCAACCGTATCCTCGTGGGCCTTGCTGTGCCTGTCGTCTTCTTGGCCTTCTTGGCCAGGTCCCGTAAGGGTGCGCTTCCCTTACCCGCCGCCGCTTCCATTGACCTGGTTTTCCTGGGGAGCCTCACGTTGTATTCCTTTGTTATCTATTTCAAATCGTCCATCGCTTTGTTGGACAGCGCCTTTCTGGTGGTTCTCTTCGGTCTGTACCTGTGGCTTGCGGCCCGGGCGCCCCGGGAGCAGCCGAGACGGGAAGGCCCACTCGTCGCCATGGCCCGCCTCGGACATGGCTGGCGGCGCGCCATCGTCCTGGGCCTGTTCCTCCTGTCGACGCTCGGCCTCGTCGCTTCCGCCGGGCCGTTCGTCGAGGCGCTGGCCGCCACCGGCAGGGCCACCGGTGACGACCTTCTGCTTGTCCAGTGGTTCGCGCCCCTTGCCGCTCAGGCGCCGCAGATTGTGGTGGTCGGCGTGCTAGCCCTGCGCGGATACGGCGGTGAGGCCCTGACAGCGCTGATCGCCGCCCGGCTGGCGCTGGGGACCCTTCTGGCGGGCGCTCTACCCGTTGCGCTCAGCCTGTCCGCGGGCGCGTCCCACGACCTTGTTTTGGACTCGGTGCAGCGCCAGGAGTTCCTGTTGACCAATGCCCAGGCGCTATTCGCGGTCTTCCTGCTGGCGTCCCTGCGGCTGAAGGCATGGGAGGCCCTGGTCATCTTCGTGCTTTTCACGACTCAACTCGTCGTGTCCGATTCTCAGGTGCGGCTTATCTATTCGGCTCTCTACGTCGCGGGGTGCCTGGGCCTCATCGTGCTGTCCCGCGAGCGCATGCGTTCCATTGTCAACTTGATTCCTATGGCTACGCGTGTTCTTCAGCAGGGCGGGGGGGCAACGGGCGGTCCCGCGAGCCGGACGGCGCCGCACGGGCGATGAACGCACCATATCAGGAGAGACCTGCCGATATGCAAAACGAAAAAAAACACTGGGTCTGGGTGGACCTGACGCTTATCCTTATCGCGGTGGCGGTCGCCGCGCCCGCCATATTCGCACGCCTGACGGGACTCCATCTTCCCACTCCCATTTTGGGGGCAGTGCTCTTCGGCGTCGCCATCCTCGGCGGCGCGTTCATCCTTGCCTGGGCCTCGGAAGTGGCCCATATGGACATACCGCCCTCCCTGGCCCTCGCCATACTAGCCGTCGTCGCGGTCCTGCCGGAATACAGCGTGGACCTGTACTTCGCGTGGCAGGCGGGCAAGGACCCGGCCTATGTGGCGTACGCCGCGGCTAATATGACAGGGTCCAACCGGCTCCTTATTGGCCTTGCCTGGCCGTTGATTCTCTTGCTGTTCTTCTTCAAGTCGCGCAAAGGGACGTTTAACCTGTTGCCCGCCAACACGGTAGAGTTGAGCGTCCTTGGCCTGGCTACGCTGTACTCGTTCGCCATCTACTTCAAGGCCTCCATATCTCTGCTGGACACCGTCATCCTGGTTGGTCTTTTCTGCGTGTACATCTGGATCATCTCCCGTGCGCCCGTGGAGGAACCGGAGCTGGGGGGGCCTGCGGCGACCATCGCGAGGCTGCCGAAGGCGCCTCGGCGACTTGCGACCATCGTGATGTTCATCTTCGCGGCGGGGGCGATCTTCGCCTCTGCGGAGCCCTTCGCCGAGAGTCTGCTCGCGATGGGCCACGTGCTAAAGGTGGACGAGTTTCTGCTGGTGCAATGGCTGGCGCCTCTGGCTTCCGAGGCGCCGGAGATTGTGGTGGCCTGCATCTTCACTCTGCGAGGCCAGGCCAACGCCGCCATGACTACAATGATTTCCGCCAAGGTGAACCAGTGGACGCTGCTGGTGGGGACGCTGCCCGTGGTCTACAGCATCTCCTCGGGGGCGCCTACCGCCCTGGCGCTGGACTTCCGTCAGCAGGAGGAGTTCCTGCTGACCAGCGCCCAGTCCCTGTTCGCCGTGTTCCTGCTGGCATCTCTGCGGCTTAAGGCCTGGGAGGCGCTCGTTTTGTTCCTCTTGTTCGCCGTCCAGCTCGTGACGCCGGACCCGCGGGTGCGCCTCGCCTTCGCCGCCATGTACGTGGCCCTTTGTCTGGCCATGGTGGTCGTCTTCCGCGAGCGCCTGCGCCATGTGGCGCAGCTCGTCCCCACAGCATTGAACGCCATACGCGCGGGTTGGCAACAGCAACAGGCGGCCAAGGAGGTTGGGGGACGGCAGGCAGACCCTTAGGGCTGCCGATCTGTCTTGCTGGGGGCGGCGAGGCTAACAGATAGCTGAATGAGCGTGCTGCCGGGTCGTGGGCAATCCGCTAGTTTTGAGCGGCCTGCTCAGCGGTCTCTACGGCCTGTTCGAGGGCTGTCCACGGGAGCAGGGCACACTGCAGCCGGCCGGGGAACTTCCGCACTCCCTGTAATGCCTCCACGTCGCCCAGGCCGGAGAGGCGAGGGCCAGAGCTCTGGACTGCTCCACTGAACCTTTGGTAGAGCGCCAGGGCCTCCGCGAACGTCTTACCTTTCATGACCTCGGTCATGATGGAGCCAGAAGCGCAGCTGATGGAGCACCCCCTGACCTGAACCGAGATGTCCTCGATGCGATTGTGCTTCAGCTTCATTTGCAGGACGACCTGGTCTCCGCACAGGGGATTGCTCGCCTCACGCGTCACGTCCGGGGCCGCCAGAGGCCGGGCGTTGCGGGGATGACGGTAGTGCTCCAGGATGATCTCTTTGTAGAGGTCGTCGTTGCCTTCAGTGGTCATAGAGCGCAGGCCTGCTTTTCAGTCCAGAAGGCGCTAGTGTAGTGTCCCCGAAGTTCGTTGCCAATGTCATTGCGATCCCCGATGAAATCGGGGCGTGGCAATCTGGTTGCGGGGTACACCCCTCCTCCAGATTGCTTCGTCCTCCTTCCGCGGAAGGACTCCTCGCAATGACAATTCATACGCGTATTTCAGGGACATTACACTAGTTGCGGCGCAGGTAGAGGATGAACTCCTCGTCGCTGACCCTGCGCTTCTCCTTGAGACACAGGATGGTGTACTGGGTGAACATGCGTGCCAGCCCGGAGAACTTGAGGGCGTCCGCGCCAAAGGCGATCTTGGGCGTGGGCGAGGAGAGGTCCACGGAGATGCCCGACCGCTTGGCTGTGTCTATGGACAGCTCAATCACGGTCCCCGTGGCGCCTTCAATGCGCTGCTTGATGTGCCTGACGAAGTCTTCGTCTTCCATCTCTGCAAGTATAGCAAAACCCTCGCCGCCATCCCCGCGGATGCGTACAGGAAAGGGCTTCCACGTGACGGAAGCCCTTTCCTGTACGCGCTATTTGGGGGCAAGCGGCGACGCCTAGGCGCGGAGGGCCTCCGGCGTGGCGCTCTGCTTGCGGTCCGAGAAGTAGCCCTTCAGTCCTTTGTCCCGGCGCAGCTTGTAGAAGTTGACCTCTCCCTCAGGGAATCGGATGAACTGCAGCGCGATATGCCTGGCGTGATGGGACCGCCAGGCGCGGCTGATACCGGAGATGTCCGCGCAGCCGTTCAAGAACTCCTTCGTCAAGGTGAGCGCGTCCGCGGGTATCTCCGCAATGGCCTTGGCCCACGTCAGGGCCTCATCGTCCAGCCTGTCCGCGGGGACAGTCTTGTTAATCAGATGCACGCGCGCGGCGTCCCTGGCCCCTATCTCCTGAAGGACGGTGCCGCCGCGCTGGAACTGCGAGCCCCACGGCCAGGCGCCGGGCCAGTTGTGGACGCCCTCCGTCATGCGGCCAAAGCCGCGCTGGCCCAGCACGGCGTCCTCCGCCGCGATGGTCAGATCGCAGGATGCGGCCACGAACTCGCCCGCGCCGATGGCGAAGCCATGCACCTGTGCGATCGTCACCTTGGGCAAAAAGAGGATGTCTCTGTGCTTGGTGCAACGCCGCCGCTCGACGTTGAAGTAGTCGCGCATGGTGGGCTTCATATCCGGGGGAACAGGCGGCGTCTCGTCCGGGCGCCCGTGCTCGTCCTTGGGGCCGGAGAGGTCGTGGCCGGAGCAGAAGCCGGCCCCGGCGCCGCGAATAATAATGGCGCGGACGTCAGCGTCGTCGAACGCCTTGTGGTAGGCGGCGAGCATCTCCAGGAAGAGGTTGTCGTTGAAGGCGTTGCGTCGCTCAGGCCGGTTGAGAGTGATGCGAGCGACCTTGGGGGTGGGCTTCTCGTAGATGATGACCTTCCATTCCCTACCCTCATGCGGGACCTGGAGGGCCTGGTCCCACAGGTACTGGAACTTGTAGCGCTCGTGGACGGCCATTGTACGCCTCCTGTGGCGCGGCTTGGCCTTGCGGAGGCCAGCGCGTCGGGCCCGGGTTAGTGTAGTGTAGCTAGACTATACCGAGCGGCTGCGGACGCTGTCAAGCGCCTTGAGAGCAATTTCTCCGCTGGACAAGCTGGCTGGCAAGCCCACGTCCGTATCCGGATGACGTATAATGAATAGCTGGAGCGTGTTCGTACATTCCGGAGGGGCATCCGCGTGACTCTGTACCTTGAGAAGCGCCATGTGGACGAGATGATCGCCCACTCCCGTGCGGACGCCCCCCGGGAGTGCTGCGGCATCCTGATAGGCAAAGGCTCCCGCGTGAGCGAGGCCCGCCGCGCCGACAACACGCTCCACTCCCCGGTGCTGTACCGCATTGACGACAAGCAGTTGCTGGCCGCTATCCGCGAGGCCGAGAAGAACGGTACGGAGATAGTCGGCTTCTACCATTCCCACACAGCGACCGAGGCCTATCCCTCCCCAACGGACCGCCGGCAGGCCATGGCCGCCTGGCCGGACGTCTTCTACGTCCTTGTCTCGCTACGCGACGAGCGGAACCCCGTGTTGCGCGCATTCGTCATTGACGAGCGCGGGGAGATATCCGAGCAAACAGTGCAGATTGAGGGCTAGGAGGGCCTAACCTTCCAGCGCAGGCAGCGTTGTTAGGGGTGTGAGGTGTCTATGGCCCTTCGTTGGCTGAAGATAGCTGTCCCCCTTGCTGCCGTCGCCCTGGCGGGCGGAGGCTACCTGGCCTATAGCCAGGTGGCGAATGCCAAGTCCACCACCGCCGTGAACGTCCAGCAGGTGGATGTCAGGCGGGGCAATCTGGAGATAGTGGTCAACACCAGCGGCAGCGTGGCCATCCCCACGCGCGCACAGGGCAAGCTGGCATTCGGGGTGGCGGGGAATATCGCCACCCTTCCCGTGGACACCGGCGACGAGGTCAAAAAGGGCCAGATTCTCGGCAAGTTGGACACCTCCGATCTGGGGCGGGATGTCCAGCAGGCTGAGTTCAACCTGAAGAACGCTCAGCTCGCGGTGGAGAAGGCCAAGAGCCCCTACACGGAAGGAGACATTGCCAAGGCGGAGGCTAACGTGACGGCCGCCAAGGCCAACCTCGCGGCCTCGGTGAGCAATCTTGAAAAAGTTAAGAATCCCTACACGGCGGCTGATATCGCCAAGCAGCGAGCGGTGGTGGCGCAGGCCAAGGCAAATCTGCGTACGGCCCAGGGCGCCCTGGACGACTCACGGAACCCGTTCCCCGAGGTGCAGAGCGCGCGCTCTGCCCTGGAGGCCATGGACCGGCAGGTGGGAATCGCTGTCGGCGCTCTGCGTCAGACGGCTGCCCCCACGGCGCCCGACGTGGCCCGCGCGCATGACGCTCTGTTCACCGCCGTCTCCAACGCGGATAACGCCCTGGACTGGATTGACAAGGGCAAGACCAATCAGAAGAACCTCACGGCGGGGCTTGAAACCATCCGTCGGAACGACCTGAATACCATTGGGGCTGAGGCCACGGCGGTCAAGGCACTCGTGACCGCCGCCGAGCAAAGCCTGGTGACTGCGCAAGGCAGCATCGCCCTCAGCGTTCCGCTCTATAAGGTGGAGGTGGACAGGGCACAGGCCATCTACGACCAGACGAAAGCCTCGTTCAACCAGCAACAGGTGTCGCAAGCGGAGATGAGCCGCAAGGCGGCGGACCTTCAAGTGGCCATGGACAAGCTTGCTCAGGAGCAAGGCCGGGCCGGCCAGGCGCTGGCGCAGGCCCTCAGGAGCATCTCCACCCTTGCAACAAGCCAGGAGCAACTCTACAAGGATATTGACAACATGCTAGCGTCCCAGGCGGACCCGACTGATCTGGAGGTCAAACAGAGCCAGGTAAACTCGTCCCAGGCCAACCAGCTGAAGGCGCAGGAGGACTTGGACAAGCAGTTGAGTGGCGCGGACCCTGTGGACGTGCAAAAGGCCGAGGCTTCGCTCGCCAGCGCACGGGCAAGTCTCAAGACGACGGAGGAGGAGCTTGCGAAGCTGCAAGCAGGCGGCGACCCGAACGACGTCGCGACCAAAGAGAACCAGCGCTCCAACGCGCAGGTTGCCCTTGACCGCGCCAAGGACCAGATCACAAAGGCCACCATGGTGGCGCCTTTTGACGGGGTCATCGCCGCGGTGAGCGTCGAGGAAGGGACCTCCGTAGGCGCTTCAACGGTCGTCCTCCAGATCGTTGACCCCAGCAAGGCGGAGTTGCACACCAATGTTGATGAGGTGGATGTGCTCCGTCTGCGTCCGGGGCAGATCGCCACGCTCACCATGGACGCGCTCCCCGGCGTCACGCTCACGGGCAGCGTGCGGACTATTTCATTCCTTGCGACCAGTCAGAGCGGCGTGGTGACCTATGACGTGACCCTGGACATCCTTCCCACGGAGAGTCCCGCGGGAAGTCAGGTCAGGCGTCCTAACGCTTCAACCGGCGCTGTGGCAGGGTCGGGGGGGCAGCCGGCGCTACGGCGTACGCCCACGGCGGGCGCGCCGTCCCAGAGCGGGGCGACGCAAGCGCAGGCAAGCGGCGCGCCGCAGGCATCCGCAACGCCCGGCCAGCCGGCGCCACGGCGCACGCCTTTGGCGGGCGCTCCACCGCAGAGCGGGGCGACGCAGGCGCCGCGGGCGTCCTCCGGTCTGGGCGTTCCCCTGCGCCAGGGTCTCACCGTCTTGGTGCGGATAGTCGTGGACCAGCGTGAAAGCGTGCTGCTCGCGCCCGTGCGGGCCGTCCGGCAGTCCGGTCGCGATCGGATTGTGAAGGTGCTGGTCAACGGCCTGCCGGAGGAGCGCAAGGTCACCATTGGCCTCTCCGACGGGCAAAACGTTGAAGTCTTGGAGGGGTTGGTGGAGGGCGACACCGTGCTCATCGAGCCGATTCAACGGGCTTCCGCCACGCCCACGACATCCACATTTGGCTTACCCAGCGTCGGCGGAGCGCGGCCGGCTGGCCGCTAGAGCCAGACCCTTTTCGACGGGAGTGCTTCGTGATTGAACTGCACGATATCACCAAGGTCTATCACATGGGCACTACGGAGGTGCGTGCGCTCCGAGGCGTCAGCCTGAGCATCCGAGACGGCGAGATGGTGGCTATCATGGGCCCCTCTGGCTCGGGCAAGTCCACTCTCATGCACCTTCTGGGCTGTCTGGACAAGCCCACGTCTGGGTCTTACATTCTGGGCGGAGCGGAGGTGAGCCGCCTTTCCGATGACCAGCTTGCTGTCGTGCGTAACCGCAAGATAGGCTTTGTGTTCCAGGGATTCAACCTGCTCAGCCGATTGGACGCCCTCGGCAACGTGGAGCTTCCCCTCGTGTATGCCGGTATTCGCGATCGGCGGAAGCGGGCAATGGAGGCTCTGGAGCGGGTAGGAATCGCGGATCGCGCGCATCACCGTCCGTCGGAGATGTCAGGCGGCCAGCAGCAGCGCGTGGCCATCGCTCGCGCTATCGTGACCGACCCCGCCGTCCTCATGGCGGACGAGCCTACGGGCAACCTCGACACCAAGACGAGCAGCGAGATCATGCACATCTTCCTGGAGCTAAACATCAAGGAGGGCATGACCGTGATCCTGGTGACACATGAGAGCGACATCGCCCAGTACGCGGAGCGGATTATTATGCTCCGGGACGGGCTTGTCCATCGGATAGAGCAGGTGACGAAGAGGTCTGGTGAGGATGTGATCAGAGCCGCAGTTCCGGCCCGCGTGACGCTCGGCCAGCCGCGCTAGTGCGTAGTTGCGAAAAAGCGCGGTATGAAAAGCCGCTCATGGTGAGCTCGTCGAAGGGTGAGCGGGCCTGGGGCAAACCTGGTGTACGTGAACTTACGCAACCGAGTGCTAACATGCAGATCGTAAGCTGGAGTCCAGACTGATGAACGTATTTGAGAGCCTCTCCATAGCCCTCCAGGCGCTGGGCAGCAACAAGCTGCGCTCCAGCCTGACCGTGCTGGGCATCGTCATTGGCGTGGCGGCGGTCATCTCGCTCATGTCCATCGGCCGCGGCAGCCAGGCGTCTGTCACCTCCGCGGTCCAGGCTGTAGGCTCCAATCTGCTCTTCGTCCGGTCCGGCGCCCAGACTGTGGCTGGCGTGCGCGGGCAGCAAGGCTCGGTCCAGACGCTCACGCTGGACGACGCCGAAGCCCTGGCGGACCCCATCACCGCGTCCGCCGTGGCCAAAGTAGCCCCGGAGCTTACCACGGGCGCTCGTATCGTAGCCCAGGGCCAGAACGTGTCAACCCGCGTGGTGGGCGTGACGCCTGACTATGCGGACGTACGCAACCTCAGCCTGGCGGAGGGGTCATTTATTACGGACCAGAACATACAGGCGCGTTCCGCCGTGATTGTCCTGGGCGCCACAGTGGCCCAGAACCTTTTCGGCGACAGCAGCCCGATTGACCAGACTATCCGCGTGAGCAACCGGCCGTTTCGAGTCATCGGAGTGCTCCAGCCGAAGGGGGGCAGCTTCCTGGGGTCTCAGGACGACATGGTCCTTGCGCCCCTGACAACCGTGCGTTACCGGCTCTTTTCCCAGCGCACCGCTCAGGGAGCTATTAACGTGCAGCTCATCAGCGTGCAGGTTACAGACGAGAGCCAGCTTGACGCCGCGAAGGAGCAGATCTCAAGCATTCTGCGCGAGCGGCACAACATCAGCGGAGACGATGACTTTACGGTCACCAGCCAGCAGGACATTCTGGCTACTTTTGGCCAGATCACTGGCGTGCTCACCGTCTTCCTGGGGAGCGTCGCCGGCATATCGCTGGTGGTGGGCGGCATTGGCATCATGAACATCATGCTGGTGTCCGTGACAGAGCGCATCCGTGAGATAGGCATTCGGAAGGCGGTTGGCGCCCGGCGCAGGGACATCCTGCTGCAGTTCCTAATCGAGGCGACGACGCTCAGCCTGCTAGGCGGCGCCCTCGGCGTGGGGGCCGGTTGGGGCCTCGCTCAGCTATTCGCCACCCAGCAGATTAATGGGCAGCAGATTCAGACACAGGTCTCGCTGGACGTGGTGGCGATGGCCCTGGCAGTGTCCGTGATGACGGGGCTTTTCTTCGGCATCTACCCGGCCTACCGTGCGGGCCGTCTGGACCCTATTGAGGCGCTGCGGCACGACTAGGGCGGCTGTCGTGGCGTCGCGTCGCCCTTGCTCGTCCTGCTCTGGTAGAGGGCCGCGTCCGCCGCGGAGAAGAGTGCGGACGACGTCTGGCCGTCGAGCGGGAATGTGGCCAGACCCCAGGAGATGCCCGGCAGCGGCACCTCTTTCCCGCCGGTCTCAAGCCTCGGCTCCTGGCACTTGAAGGCCTGCGCCGCGCGCTGGACCACCGTCTCCGCCGCCTCTTTCGTCGCCTCCGGCATGATCACCACGAACTCGTCTCCGCCGTAGCGCGCCGTCACGTCCGAGCCGCGCATCTCGCGCCGCAGCACGGCGCCCACGCGCTGCAAGACGGTGTCGCCCGCCAAATGGCCGTAATTATCGTTGATCTGCTTGAGGCGGTCTATGTCCAGCACCGCCAGTGTTAGAGGCTCCTTGAGCCGCCTGGCGCGGGCTATCTCCTCCTCCAGCCGCTGTTTGAAGTAGCGGTGGTTGTGCAGCCCGGTCAGGGAGTCCGTGACCGCCGCCTCCGCGGTCTGCCTATGCAGCACGGCGACCTCCAGCATCAGGCCGATGGAGGGGACCAGCGCCCGCGTTAGCCGCAGGTCTTCTTCGGTGAAGCCGTTCGGCTCCGCGGTCTCCATCACCACGAGGCCGTTGACCTCGCTCTCGTGGCGCAAGGGCAGCAGGATGGCTGCGCCGCCGGCAAAAAGCAGCTCGGCGAAGGCGGGTATGTCGCCCGTGCCGGTGAGAAGGGCAGGGTCGCCGGTTCCCAGGGCCTCTGTTACCGGCCCTGCCAGTGGAGTCACGCGCTTCCCGCCGTGGTCGCTCCACCGCCCCATGCCGCAGGCGACCACGAAGGTCTCTTTGGTGGCGCGGAACAGGAAGGCTTCGCTCGAACACGGGATGGCCTCTTGCAGAATCTCGCATACGCGTTTGCTCAGCGTTTCCATGTTCAGCACCGCGCTGACGTCTCCGCCGAGGCGCAGCAACGCGGTGGCCACCTTCTGCTGGGTGCTTGGCCGCATGTCCAGCGCCCAGGGCAGGGGTATCGCCGCCAGGGGACGTCCCGCGTCAACGCGAGTGCGCCCTGCCGAAGTGGGAGGCGGGAGTGTCACAAGACCCTTGCGCCAGGTCTCGGCAAGGGACTGGACCACGCGCGGGTCGAACTGCGAGCCGGCCATGCGTCGCAGCTCCGCCAGGGCCTGCTCAGGAGAGAGCCTTCCGTTCATTGTCATCGCCTCAAAGGCGTCCGCCACCGCGAGGATGCGCGCGCCCAGGGGTATGGCTTCGCCGGACAGGCCGTCCGGGTAACCCGTTCCATCGACGAACTCGTGGTGGTGCCGCACAAGAGGCAGGACATGCTGCATTACGCCCGTTGCCGCCAGTATCTCAACGCCGACGAGGGGATGGCGCATGATCTGGGCCTGTCGCACCGGGTCCAGGGGAACGGTCTGGCTGATCGTATCCTGTGGCAGCAGCGCCATGCCCACGTCACAGACCAGCGCCGCGTCGCGAATGGTCTCCGTCTCCATCGGGCCCACGCGCATCTCCCGGGCGATGGCCGTGGCGTGCCGCGCGATGCGCTCTCCCTCGCCAACCGCTTGCGGCGCGTGCGCCCCCACCGTGGTGGTCAGCGTCCGCACTACCGCCATGTGGCTGGAGCGCAGGGCGTCGCGCTGGCGTGTAGAGATCAGGTATGTGGTGAGGAACATCAGGATGGACAGCGCGAAGGTGTGGAACAGCAGCGCCATCAGGAGGAACGATGGGTTGTTGTACGGGTTGGGAGCGCCCGCAAGGACATATGGTCGAGGAATGACGCCCGTATAGCTCAGCCAGGCATGGCCCCATAGCAAGACAAGGGTCGCCGCGAACGCCACCTGGGTGCCTCTCCCCCGAAGGACCACGTCGGGCCTCATGACAACGATAAGGTAGAGCCAGGGGAAAAGGCTGACGAGGCCGCCCGTCAGGTAGATGAAAGTGGTGACCACCAGTACGTCCACCGCGACAACGACCCACGACCGGACAACTGATAAGGGGGTGCGCCGCGCCCAGAACCACGCGAGTCCGTGCACCGCCAGGGCGAGGGCGTAGAGGACATAGACAGGGACGGGGTCAAAGCCGGGGAAAAACGGCGCGCCAAAGAATACGATGACTGTGGTTATGGTGATGAGGCTGGCGCGAACGATGATGCCGTAGCGAGTCACGTAGGCGATGGACATGGCCCGCCCCCACTCGCTCTCCACAAGACCGTCCGTCGGCTTTGGCGCTCCGGAGTCGGGCTTCCGCATCCCCATGCCTCGCTGCCGCCGGAGGGTAGGCGGCTAGTGTCCCGTTTCGGAAATACGCCTACGATTTGTCATTGCGAGGACTCCGGCTTGCCGGAGGACGAAGCAATCTGGAGGAAGGGCGCGCCCCGCAGCCAGATTGCCACGGCCCTCCTTCGTCGGGCCTCGCAATGACATCGACGGCGTACTTCGGGAACACCACACTAGGCGGACTCCACGCCGCGCTTGAGCAGCCAGTACTCCAGGCTGTCCGCCAGGGCCATCCAGCTCGCTTCGATGATGTTAGCAGAGCAGCCCACGGTGCGCCAGGAGCGCTCGCCGTCGGTGGACTCGATGAGGACGCGCACCTTGGCGCCGGTGCCCTCCGTCTCGTTCACGATGCGGACCTTGTAGTCCACCAGCTTGACCGCGGCCAAGCTGGGGTACACGCGCAGGAGCGCCTGGCGCAGGGCGGCGTCCAGGGCGTTGACCGGGCCGTTGCCTTCCGCCGCCACCATGCTGGTCTCTCCCGCCACGCGCACCTTCACCATCGCGTCGGAGAGGACCTCGCCGTTGACGTCGCCCAGGGTGGGCAGACGCCGGCGCTTCTCCACCAGCACCAGGAAGTCCACCAGCTCGAAGTGGGGGTGCAGGCTGCCGACGGCGCGGCGGACCAGCAGCTCGAAAGACGCCTCGGCGCCCTCGTACTGAAAGCCTTTGCTCTCCTGCTCCTTGATCTGGTCCAGGATGCGCCGCGCCTGCTCCCCGTGGAGGGGGACGTCCGGGAAAAGCTCCTTGGCCTTCGCCAGGATGTTGCCGCGCCCGGCCAGTTCCGAGACGAGCACGCGCTTCGTGTTGCCGACCAGCAGCGGGTCAATGTGCTGATAGCTGTGCTCCACCTTCGCCACGGCGGAGGCGTGCAGCCCCGCCTTGTGGCTGAAGGCGCTGGCCCCCACGTAAGGCTGGAATGCGTTCGGGGACTGGTTGGCTATCTCCGATACGAAGCGGGAGACCTCCGTGAGACTGGCGAGCTGGGCGTCCGTCAGGCACGAGATGCCCATCTTCAGCTTCAGGTTGGGGATGATGGAGACCAGGTTGGCGTTCCCGCAGCGCTCGCCGTAGCCGTTGACGGTGCCCTGCACCTGGAAGACGCCCGCCTCCACTGCGGCCAGGCTGTTGCCCACGGCAAGCTCGCAGTCGTTATGGCAGTGGATGCCCAGGGGCGTCTTGACGGTCTGGAGGGAGCGCTTGACGACGTCCCGGATATCCCAGGGCATGCCGCCGCCGTTGGTGTCGCACAAGATGATGCGCTCCGCGCCCGCCTCGTCCGCGGCGCGGAGGCACCGCAGGGCGTACTCCTGATTGGCCTTGAAGCCGTCGAAGTAATGCTCGGCGTCGTAGAAGACCCTGCGCCCCTTGGCCTTGAGGAAGCGAATGGAGTCCTGGATCATCCGCAGGTTCTCCTCCAGTGTGGTCTCCACCACCTGGGTGACGTGGAGGTCCCAGCTCTTGCCCACCAGCGTGACGACGCGCGTTCGTGCGTCCAGAAGGGCGCGGATGCTGGCGTCCTGCTCCGGCGTGACGTTCGGTCGGCGCGTCATGGCGAACGCGGCGACAACGGCGTTCTTCAGGGTCAGGCCCTGGGCGCGGACGAAATACTCGGCGTCCTTCGGGTTGGAGCCGGGCCATCCGCCCTCGACGTAGGGTATGCCCAGCTCGTCCAGCTTGCGCGTGATGCGCAGCTTGTCCTCCACGGAGAGGGAGATGCCCTCCCCCTGCGTGCCGTCGCGCAACGTTGTGTCGTAAAGCTCTACTTTGCGGTCAGAGGCCATGCCCCCTCCTCCTCGCCTTATGAAAAGGTTTGAGCGGAACCCCGATACATCGGGGCGAGCCCCGGCCCCTTCGCCGGGGAGGCTGCGTCCCGGGTGCGCCTACCTCAGCCAGCCCATCTGGAACTCCACAATCAGCACGCCCACCGCCAGCGCCAGCGTCGCCGCGGTGACGGGCAGCCCCACGCGCAGGAACTCGCCGAACCGCACCTCGACGCCGTCTCGGGCCGCCACCTCCGCCACGATGATGTTGGACACCGCCCCGCCCTGCGGGGTTGCCGCCCAGCGTGGAGCTTGCGGCAAGCGTAACCCATAGTGTATCACCCTGGATACCCTTTATCAACGGAATCACGAGCATGGTCAGCGGCACGTTGCTCACCAACTGGGAGACCGTGGCGCTGAAGACGCTGAGGGAGATGATGCCGCTGATGTCCGGAGTAATGAGCGCCTGCTCCCGCGACAGCAGGGCGTTCAGATCTGGCGAGCAAGCGCTCCCGCGCGTAGTCTAGCGCAGGCGCATAGTCTAGTGGAAACGCACGGAGGCCGCAAGGGCGTCAGCCTGTGCCCGTACCCCGGCGGCGGGCACGCGCCTCCGGTCAAGTTTGCATTCTCTTATGGAATGCTTTAGTATTTTTAATCTCTCGCCTTGCCGTTGTGGACAGTCCGTTCCCGCGACGAGAGAAGGAGGCAGCTATGGCCAGCGTGGAGGAGGTCCGCCTCACCAGCCTGGCTCGATGCGCGGGCTGAGCCGCCAAATTCAGCCCGGAGGACCTGGTCGAGGTCCTGAAGCACCTGCCGCGAGTGAGCCACCCCAATCTGCTCATCGGCACGGCCACGTCCGACGACGCAGCCGTCTACAAGCTGACCGAGGAGATCGCCCTCGTCCAGACGGTGGACTTTTTCCCGCCCGTCGTGGATGACCCGTATGCCTTCGGGGCAATCGCCGTGGCCAACGCCCTGAGCGATGTGTACGCCAAGGGAGGCCAGCCGCTCACGGCCCTGAACATCGTCTGCTTCCCGGTCAATCTCTCGAAGGACATACTGGGGCGCATTCTGCGGGGCGGCGCGGACAAGGCCGCCGAGGCGGGCCTGCTCATCGTGGGCGGCCACACGATTGACGACCCGGAGCCCAAGTACGGCCTGGCGGTCACGGGCCTCATCCGGCCCGGCCTGCAGGTGTCCAACGCGACGGCGCAGGCGGGCGACAAGCTCGTTCTGACGAAGCCGCTGGGCACGGGCATCATCACCACGGCCGGCAAGGGGGGCGTGGCGCCCAAGGCCGTGCTGGAACAGGCCATCAAGGTCATGTCCACGCTCAACAAGGCTGCGGCAGAGGCCATGATGAAGGTGGGCGTCCATGCCTGCACTGATGTCACCGGCTACGGACTCCTGGGCCATCTGCGCTGGATGGTGGAGGCCACGGGGCTGACCGCCCGCGTCTCGCTCTCGCAGACGCCGGTCATGGATGGCACGTGGGACCTGATAGCCAAGGGGACAATCCCCGGAGGCACCATCCGCAACCTGAAGTCTCTGGAGAAGATCGTGCGGTGGGACGAAAAGGTGTCGCAGGACGGGCGGATCGTGCTGGCGGACGCCCAGACGTCGGGCGGGCTGCTGATGGCCACGCCTCCCGACAAGGTAGACCGCCTGCTGAAGGCGTTGCGCCAGTCGGGCGTGCAGGGCGCGATCATCGGCGAGTTCACCCGGGACCGCGGCCCGTCCATAGTCGTCGTGCCCTAGCGCGGCCTGTCCACGGCGCGGGCCGGCGCATACGCTCCCGCTTTCTCCGTCCGAGTCCGTTCGCCGTCTCCTCGCGCAAGCGACTTCGACGCCCGTCTCCCTCCTATCTCAACGCGCCCGGGAAGGGGTAGAATTGCCCTGAGCGCTCATCAGGGGGCCTGGGGTGGCCCTCGCCTGAATCGTGCGTACGGAGAAAAGAGGCTATGGACTTCGCCTTGACCTCGGAGCAGGAGGCCTTTCGCCAGGATATACGCGGCTGGCTGAAGCAGGAGCTTCCGCGGGGCTTCACCGGCCTCGACCACGGCGAGGAGTTCGACGGGGAGAACTGGGAATTCACCCGCACCATGTCGCGGAAGCTGGCGGGGAAGGGATGGCTGACCCTCTCCTGGCCCCATGAGTATGGCGGCCTCGCTCGTCCCCTGATGGACACGGTCATCTACCGCGAGGAGATGGTCTACAACGGGGTCCCGGGTATTGACATGGGTGTCGGCGGCGTGAGCTGGGTCGGCCCTACGCTCATGCTCTACGGCACCGACGAGCAGAAGCGCGAGCACCTGCCCTCCATCACGCGGGCGGAGCGCTACTGGTGCACCCTGTACAGCGAACCGAGCACCGGCTCGGACCTGGCCTCGCTCCAAACGCAGGCCGTCCGTGACGGGGACGACTACATCATTCGCGGCCAGAAGATATGGACCAGCGCTGCGCACGTCTCCGACTGGGGCTGGATCGCCGCGCGGACGGACCCCGCGGCGCCCAAGCACAAGGGCATCAGCCTGTTCGTCGTGGACATGAAGTCGAAGGGCGTCACCGTCCGGCCCATCAAGACAATGGCCAATCTGCATTACTTCAACGAGGTCTTCTTCGACGACGTGCGGGTGCCTGCGCGCAACCGCGTGGGGGACGAGAACCACGGCTGGTACATTCTGGCCGTGGCCCTGGACTTCGAGAGGTCGGGCGTGGCCTATTCCGCGCACGCGCGGAGGGTCATTGAGGAACTGACGGCATATTGTCAGAGCACGGTGCGCGACGGCGCGCCCCTGGCCCAGGACCCCTTCGTGCGCAACCGGCTCGCGGACGCCGCAATCGAGACGAAGCTGTCGCGCTTCATGGCATACCGGGTGGCCGTGATGCAGTCGCAGGGCAAGGTGCCGAACTACGAGGCCTCCATGTCCAAGTGCTTTGGCACGGAGATGACGCAGCGCCTGTACCGCACGGGCATGAGTGTTTTGGGGATGCGGAGTCAGTTAGAGGTGGGGGAGAAGCGCGCGCCTCTGGAGGGCCGCATAGCGCGGGGCGCCCTCACCGCCGTCTCCGTGACCATTGCTGCGGGCACCTCCGAGATTCAGCGCAACATCATCGCTCAGCGCGGGCTGGGCCTGCCGCGAGGGTAGAGGCTGGCCATCTCCGGGCTGGTACACAGTAGAGGGTGGCGTCAAGAGACAAAAAGAGACGCCCCGGAATTCCGGGGCGTCTCTTTTTGTGTTCTCCGCGTTGCGGGTTGGTTCCTAGCGCTTGGTGTACTGAGGCGCCTTGCGGGCCCGCTTCAGGCCGTACTTCTTGCGCTCCTTGACGCGCGAGTCCCGCGTGAGAAGGCCGGCCTTCCGCAGAATTGGCCGAAGCGTCTCGTCCATGACCAGCAGCGCCCGGGCAATGCCGTGACGCACGGAGCTGGCCTGGCCGGTCAGTCCACCGCCGGTGACCTTGACCATGACGTTGAACTTGCCTTCCGCGTTGGCGACCTTGAACGCTTGCAGCACAAGCGTCTGCAGACGTGGCAGGGGAAACGCCGTCTCCAGAGGCTTGCCGTTCACGAGGACGGTCCCGTTGCCAGGGACCATCTTCACGCGTGCGACGGCGCACTTCCGGCGGCCCAGTCCCCTGTAGTAGTCTGGCTGCGCTGGCGACTGTGTTGACATAAGTTACGCCTCTTTCTTCTTGGGGGCGGCTGTCTTTTTCGCAGCACTGGTCTTGCGCTCCTTGGCTGGAGCAATCGCATCCTTGGCCGGAGCAGCCGCGTCCTTGACCGCATGAGCGGGACCGACCTGGGCCTGGTAATGGTGGTCGGGCCCGGACGATACCTTGAGGCGCTTGATCAGGCGTCTGCCCAGGGCGTTATGGGGCAGCATGCCCTGTACGGCGTCCTCGATGACGCGCTCCGGATGTTTCGCCAGCACATCGTCCAGGCGGGTCTTCTTGAGGCCGCCGGGGTACAGGGAGTGGTGATAGTAGAACTTCTTGGTCAGCTTGGCCCCGGTGACGTGCACCTTGGCTGCGTTGACAACGACGACGAAGTCGCCCATGGCGATGTGAGGCGTGAACGTGGGCTTGTCCTTGCCCCGGAGGATGCAAGCGATCTCCGTGGCCAGACGGCCCAGCGTTCGCCCCGAGGCGTCAATGACGCGCCACCGGAGCGTCAGGTTTTTCTCTGACGCCGTGTATGTCTTGGTTTGAATGATCTTCATAACCCTTTTTCCTTGGGCGGGAAGTCCTGGTATATGACCCGCATGAGATACAGTCCACAGGCGGGAAGGACGGGCCCCGCGGTCCCTTTTCTGGGCGTGTCCAGTACCCGGCGGAACGCCGCCAACTCCAATTTCCCCGTGCCCACCGCTGTCAGCGCCCCCGCCATGCGGCGGACCTGCTGAGGCAGGAAGGCGTTGGCCCGGACGGTGAAACTCACCATCTCGCCGCGTCGCGTCACGCGCGCTCGCGCCACCCGGCGCACCGTGCTGCGTACCCCCGGCTCCAGCGATTCGGTGAAGGATGCCATGTCCCGCTCGCCTTCGAAGAGGCGGCTGGCGGCGTCCATAGCCGCGGCGTCCAGCGGCTCGCTCATCCGGTAAGTGAACCGTCGCCACAAGGGGCTGGGATCCGGCCGATTCAGCACGAGGTACATGTACTCGCGGCCTTGCGCGTTGCGCCGGACGTCAAATGGGAGGGGCGCCTCATGGGCGGCCTGCACCGCGATGTCCTCCGGCAAATAGTGGTTCAGAGCTTGCTTGTAGACTTCCGGCGCGTGCCGAGAGTCCGTCAGGAAGCTGACCACCTGCCCGCGTGCGTGGACGCCGGCATCCGTACGGCTGGCGCCTGCCATCCGCGTCCTTTCGCCTGTCAATTGTTCAAGTGCTCTTTGCAGCTCCCCCTGAATAGTGGGAGCGCTCTTCTGTATCTGAAAGCCCCTGTAGTGTGTCCCTTCGTACTCCACCACCAGGACGATACGCCGTACCTGCGCCGTGGCGCTGGGGGCCACCGTTACTTCTTGGTGCCCTTGGCTTTCGCCTTCTCGGGAGCGTCAACCATCTCTATCTGCGCCATCATCGCGCCGTCACCCGTACGGGGGCCCATCTTGATAATGCGGGTGTAACCGCCGGAGCGGTCCTTGTAGCGCTGGGCCAGGTCCGTGAACAGCTTCTCCACCACGTCCTTCTTGTAAATGAAGGCCAGGGCTTGGCGTCGGCCGTGGAGCTCCTGGCTCTTGCCCAGTGTGACCATCCGCTCGGCGAAAGTGCGCGTCTCCTTGGCCTTGGCCAGCGTGGTCACGATCTTCTCGTTCTCCAGAAGGCTGGTGGCCAGGTTGCGATAGAGGGCCATACGGTGGTCCGTGGCCCGTGAGAGATGACGTCCTGATAATCTGTGTCGCATGGTTATCCTCGGTACTGCTTAACTAGCTTGTAGCCTCTACCGCTTCCGAGTCAGCCTCGGCGCCCTCCTTGGAGTCAGCGGGCTTTTCCTCTGGCGACAGGAGGCCCATGGAGCGGAGGCGATCGTACAACTCATCCAGCGACTTCTCGCCGAAGTTCCGCATGGAGAGGAGCTCCTCGCGGCTTTTCTCCAGGACCTCGCCGACTTTGTTGGTGTTGTTGCGCTTGAGACAGTTGAGCGTGCGGGCGGAGAGGCCCAGCTTCTCAATGAGCGTGTTATAGACTTCAGCCGGGATGGTCAGAGCCAGGGGTTTCTGGTCCGGGCCGCGCTCCAGCGCCTTGCCGAAGTTGGTGAACAGGAAGAACTGGTCCACGAGGGCCTGGGCCGCCTGGCGCAGCGCCTCCATGGGGGTGATAGTACCGTCCGTCCATATCTCCAGGACGAGCCGGTCATAGTCCGTTACCTGGCCGACCCGCGTGTGCTCCACGGTGAAGTTAGCCTTCCGGACCGGCGAGAAAATGGCGTCCACCGGCAGGTTGCCGATAGGCATACCGGTGACGTGGGTGGCCGGGACATAGCCTTTGCCCGGTTCCACGTAGAACTCAATCGCCAGTCGGGCGTCCTGGGAGTCCAGGGTTGCCAGGTGCTCCTCAGGGTTGACCACCTGGTAGTCGGACGAAGGCTCGATGTCGGCCGCGGTTACCTCTCCCTCACGCTGGACGTTCAGGTAGAGCGTTGCCGGCTTGTTGGAGATGGGCCGCAGACGGATGGCTTTCACGTTCAGCAGCAGATCGGTAAGGTCCTCCTTCATGAAAGGGAGGGAGGAGTACTCGTGCTGCACGCCCTCGATCTTGATCCCACGAATAGCGGCGCCGGGCAGGCAGCCGAGAAGTACGCGGCGCAGCGCATTGCCCAGCGTCACGCCAAACCCCCGCTCCAGCGGCTCCGCGACAAACCGGGAATACGTCTCGCCCTGTTCCACGCAGCCAATCTTGGGCTGCGGCGTTGCAACTCGTTCTTCTGTGGTCATGAATGATTCCGCTCCTACTAGCTCACGCTATCTGGAGGAAGACCTCTACCGAGAGTAGAACTCTACGATGAGACGGTCGTCCACTTTCACCTCGGTGTCAGTTGGCTCAGGCAAACCGATCACCTTGGCGGTCATAGTGCCGCTGTCCAGGCTGAGCCATGCGGGCACGGGGCGTTGAGGCGCGTCCTTGGCGACGGCCTGGTAATAGGAACTCTTCTTGCTCACTTCCCGCCAGCCTATGACGTCGCCGGTGCGTACCAAATAGGACGGGATATCCGTCACCACTCCGTTGACGGTGATGTGGCCGTGTCCCACGACTTGCCGGCTCTGCCTGCGCGACTCCGCGAAGGCCAGCCGGTAGGCCACATTGTCCAAGCGTCGCTCCAGAAGCTGCATGAGGTACTTGCCCGTCATTTCAGGCCGGCGCTTGGCCTGGTCAAAGAAGCGGCGGAACTGGCGCTCCATCATCCCGTAGACGTAGCGTGCTTTCTGCTTCTCCTTGAGATGCACGCCGTATTCGGAAAGGCGGCGCCGACGCTGGGGGTGAGCGCCGGGCGGCGTGCCCCGCTTTTCGACGGCGCACTTGGGGCTCAGGCATCGCTCTCCCTTCAGGAAGAGCTTTTCGCCTATCCTTCTGCATAACCGGCAAGCCGGGCCTGTGTCGCGTCCCATAGTTATCTCACTTCCTGTCTAAAGCCGTGCAAGGCGATGCGTCCCCCACCTACACGCGGCGCCGCTTGGGTGGCCGGCACCCGTTGTGGGGAATGGGAGTCACGTCCGTGATGCGGGTGATGGTGAGGCCAGACGCTTGGAGAGAGCGGATGGCTGCCTCGCGGCCAGTGCCAGGGCCACGCACGTACACCTCGACCTGGCGCATGCCGTACTCGATCGCTCGCTTGGACGCCTCTTCAGCGGCCCGTTGGGCGGCAAAGGCCGTCCCTTTGCGGGAGCCTTTAAAGCCGGTAGCCCCGGCGCTGGCCCACGAGAGGACGTTGCCCTTGGGGTCGGTGAGGGTCACCTGGGTGTTGTTGAATGTGGACTGGACATAAGCCCGTCCTGCGGGGATTTGCCTTTTTTCCCGACGGCGTCCACCTTTAGGCGCAGATTTTGCCATACGTGCTCCTCAGCTTTAGCTATCTGTCCGAGGCTACTTCTTGGCGGCGACGCGGCGCTTGCCGGCCACGGTCTTACGCGCGCCCTTCTTGGTGCGGGCGTTTGTGCGCGTGCGCTGGCCTCGGGCGGGCAGGCCGCGGCGGTGCCGCGTGCCCTGGTAGCAGTTGATCTCTATCTTGCGGCGGATGCTCATCTGCACCTCGCGGCGCAGGTCGCCTTCCACCCGGTACCCTTTGTCCACAATTTCTCGGAGGCGGTTAACCAGATCTTCGGGAAGGTCGGACAGCTTGGCCTGAGGGTCAACGCCGGCCTTCTGGCAGACAATCCGGGCCAGGGTGGGCCCGATGCCATAGATATAACGCAACGCGATCTCAGCTCGCTTGTTGTTCGGCAGGTCCACCCCTGCGATACGCGCCATAACATCTCCTCGTTGAGGCCAATCCCTAAGGCTTTAGCCCTGCCTCTGCTTGTGCTTGGGGTTGCTACAGATGACCCTCACCACGCCCTTGCGGCGGATGACCTTGCACTTTTCGCATCGCGCCCGGACAGATGACCTGACCCTCATCGCCGTTTCCTCTTCTCGGTTGAATACTTCATTCTGGCAAACGAAAGGCTCAGAGGCTGGTAAACCAGCCCTGAGCGTGATATACCTTGTGCTATTTGAACCTGTACGTTACCCGCCCCCGGGTCAAGTCGTAGGGAGATAGCTCCACCAACACTTTGTCCCCCGGCAGAATCTTGATGAAATGGAGCCGGATTTTGCCGGACACGTGGGCCAGGACAGTGTGCCCGTTCGCCAACTGCACACGAAACATGGCGTTAGGCAGGGCCTCCGCCACCGTCCCCTCTACCTCGATTGTTTCCTTTTTTCCCATACACTCCTTGTCCCATCCGCCTCCCCTTCACAATCCGCCCTATAACTGCGTCAGGACCTCAGGCGTCCCGTCGGTGATCGCCACCGTGTGCTCAAAGTGCGCCGACAGGCTTCCGTCCAGCGTGACTACCGTCCAGTTGTCCGGCTTGAGGCGGGTCCGCCATGTCCCGATGTTCACCATCGGCTCCAAGGCGAGCACCATCCCGCTCTGGAGGGCCAATCCCTTGCCCCGCTCACCGTAGTTGGGCACGGCGGGCTCCTCGTGGAGAGCCCTGCCTATCCCGTGTCCTACGTACTCCTTGACCACCGAGTAGCCGCGTGATTCGGCGTAGCTCTGGATGGCCGCCGAGATCTCGCCCATCCGGTTGCCCGCCCTGGCCTCCTGGATGCCCTGCGCCAGGGTCTCTCGAGTGGTTTCGATAAGCTGCTCGGCCTCTCGGCTGATGCGTCCCACCCCCACCGTCACCGCGGCGTCTCCGTGATAGCCGCTCACGATGGCGCCCACGTCCAGGCCGACGATGTCCCCTTCCTTGAGGACACGGCGCCCGGGGATGCCGTGGACGATTTCGTCGTTGACCGAGACGCAGATGGTGGCCGGAAAGCCTCTGTATCCTTTGAACGAAGGGATGGCGCCCATGTCACGGACCACCCGTTCCGCTATGGCGTCCAGCTCTCCCGTACGTATACCGGGGCGCACGGCCTTGACCAGGGCGTCAATCATGTGAGCGACGACCTTCCCAGCCTGGCGCATGTAGTCGAGCTCTTGGCGCGACTTGAGCGTTATTCCCTGTTGCAGTACGGGTTCTAACATTGTGGCAAAACTCTATTGTGCACTATAACGCGCGCCAGGTCAAGCAGGCGTCCCGCTCTCCAATAGCCTTTGTCAGCTTGTAAGGTGCTCGTCCACCCTGCG
This sequence comes from Dehalococcoidia bacterium, assembly GCA_030648205.1. Classification (NCBI taxonomy): domain Bacteria; kingdom Bacillati; phylum Chloroflexota; class Dehalococcoidia; species Dehalococcoidia bacterium. Next base: position 49,919 of record JAUSIH010000053.1, read on the forward strand.
AACAGGGTGAGGAATTCAGGGGACCCGTCGAAATCATGCGTGGTGCGTTAGCGCCTCGCCACGCGCTTGGCGACATTGAGGCTCCGCAGGAGGTCACCGCGCACCTTGTCGATCTCCTGCTCGCCGTTGACCTCTGTCAGCTTGCCCGCCTTCTGGTAATACTCGATGAGCGGCATGGTCTGCTGGAAGTACACACGCAGGCGGTTGCGGGCCGTCTCCGGCGTGTCGTCGGCGCGCTGGTAGAGCTGGCCCCCGCACCTGTCACACTTGCCTGTCAGCTTGGGCGGCGCGGACGTCACGTTGTACGGGATCTGGCAGGAACGGCATATCCAGCGGTCGCTCAGGCGGCGGACAAGCTCCGCCTCCGAAACGACGATATACAGCACCTTGTCAATGGCCTTGTTCCGCTGCGTCAGGGCCTGGTCCAGGGCCTTGGCCTGCTCAATGGTCCGGGGGAAGCCGTCCAGGATGGCTCCCTGGGCGCAGTCGGGCCGCTCTATCCGCTCCAGGACCATGCGGATGGTCACCTCGTCCGGCACAAGCTGGCCCTTCTCCATGTAGGACTTGGCCAGCAGCCCCAGCTCCGTGCCCTTCTGCTGGTGCTCGCGGAAGAGGTCGCCGGACGCCACGTGCGCCAGTTTCAACTCCTGCTGCAGGGTTGCGGCCTGAGTGCCTTTCCCCGCGCCGGGGGCGCCCAATAGGATGACGTACATGCTCTGTTATCCTCGCGTTGCGAAGGGCATTGCCCTAGCGAATGAATCCTTCGTAGTGGCGCATGAGGAGTTGGGCTTCAAGTTGCCGCATGGTGTCCAGGACCACGCCGATGACGATGAGCAGGCCGGTGCTTGAAAGCTGCAGCCCCTGCACACCCGTCAGGAGCGTGGCGAAGTACGGGGCCGCGGCCACCAGTCCCAGGAAGATGGCGCCGCCCCAGGTGATGCGAGTGATGACGCGCAGCAGATAGTCGTGGGTCGGGCGCCCCGGACGGATGCCGGGAATGAAGCCGCCATTCTTCTGGAGGTTTTCCGCCATCTGCTGTTGCTGGAAGATGACCATCGTGTAGAAGAAGGCGAAGGCTACCACCAGCAGGAAGTACAGCGTCTGGTAGAAAATGCTGTCGAAGGCGAACACGCGCTGCACAAAGGACGCCATGTCCGATACCCACGCGGGCTGCACGCCGATGAAATAGCTGGCGACAGTCCCCGGCAGGATCATGATGGAGATGGCGAAGATAAGGGGAATCATGCCCGCCGAGTTCACGCGCAGTGGGATGTGGGTGGAGCCGCCCACCCGACGGACTTGCCCTCCTCTGAACAGGGTCTTGCCGTATTGGACGGGAACGCGCCTCTTGGCCTCGGTGAAGATAACGATGAACATCACCATCAGGAAGCCAACGCCGAAGAATAACACCAGGCCCATGGGGTTCCCCGCCTGCAGGAACGACTGTCCCAGCATCTGCGGCAGGCTCGCCACAATGCCGGCGAAGATGATGATGGAGATGCCGTTGCCGATACCGTGCTCGGTGATGAGCTCGCCCAGCCAGACGAGGAACATGGACGTCGCCGTCATGGAGGCGACCATCGCCAGTGTGGGCAGCAGGTTCTCGCCGGTCAGCCCGAAGCCGGGGATGATGCCCGCGCGCTGAAAGACGAAGAGCTGTGCATATGCCTGCAGCGCCGACAGCGGGATGGTGAGCCAGAAGGTGATGCGGTTAATCTGCGCCCGACCCTGGTCGCCTTCCTTGGACAGGCGCTCCAGAGCGGGGATAACAGGCACCATGAGCTGCATGATGATGGTGGACGTGATGTAGGGGTACACTCCCATGGCCGCAACGCTCAGGTTGCGCATGGCGCCGCCGGTGAACAGGTCCAGCATGCCCAGAAGGGCGTTGCCCTGGAAGAACCGGTTCATGGCGGCCAGGTCCACTCCCGGCACGGGGATATGGGCCACAAAACGGAAGAGCACCAGCAGGCCAAAGGTAAACAGAAGGCGCGCCCGCAGGTCCGGCTGGCGGAACGCGTCCACCATGGCCTGGAGCAATCGAGGGGCTGCCGCCTGCGTCTGTGTGGTCACGTTAAGTGGCTACCTCAACAGCTTTGCCGCCCGCCGCCTCGATCTTCTGTTTGGCGGAGGCGGTGAATTTGTGCACCGTGACCGTCAGGGCCTTCGTCAGGTCACCCTCTCCCAACACCTTGATTGGCTTCTTGAGGTCTCGAACGACGCGGGCCTTGACCAGCGCGTCCAGCGTGATCTCGGCGCCCGCCGCGAAGGCTGTCTCCAGCTTGCTGACGTTCACCTCTGTGTACTCGACACGGTGGGGGTTGTGAAAGCCTCGCTTGGTGGGCAGACGCTTGATAAGGGGATTCTGGCCGCCCTCGAAGCCGGGGCGCATCTCGCTTTTACCACCTGTGCGGGCCTTCTGGCCCTTCACGCCCTTGGTGGAATAGACGCCGTGCCCGCTGCCGATGCCCCGGCCGACGCGCTTCCTGCGATGGTGGGACCCGGGCGGGGACTTGAGCGTATGCTGTTTGATCATTGTGTCAGACCCCTATCTCTCAGGCCGCGTCAACCCACTCTACGCGGAGCAGGTGCTTCACCTTTTCGACCATGCCCCGCATTGCGGGGGTGTCATCGTGCTCGACAGTCTGGTGCAGGCGCCGGAGTCCCAGCGCCCGGACAGTCCGCTTCTGCTCACCACTGTAGCCGATGGAGCTCTTGACATATGTCGCGCGGATGCGTTTAGCCATTGGGCTTCTCCTGCGCGGGAGCCAGTGCTGCCGCGGCGGGCGCTACAACGACGGGCGCTGCTACGGCGGGCGCGGGGGCCGCCTGAGGACGGCCCGCGGCAGGCTGCGCCGCGGCTGAGGCCCTGTTCTTGCGCAGGGCGATTTCCTTCTCAGGGTCCCGCAGGTCCAAAAGGGCCTTGAGTGTGGCGCGCACGACGTTGATCGGATTGGAGCTGCCCAGGGACTTGGTCACGATGTCCTTGATGCCGGCAGCCTCCACTACGGCTCGAACGCTGCTTCCCGCAATGACGCCGGTGCCCGCCTTCGCAGGCTTGAGCAGGACACGGGCCGCGCCGAACTTTACATTAATCTCATGCGGGATGGTGTCCCCCTTCCGAGGGATCGGCGTGAGGTTCTTCCGCGCCAGTGCACCGCCCTTGCGAATGGCCTCGGGCACCTCCTCCGCTTTGCCAATGCCGATGCCCACGCGGCCTTCGCCGTCGCCGACGACGACGACAGCGTTGAAGTGGAACCGACGCCCGCCCTTGACCACCTTGGCGACACGGCGGATAAACACAACCTTCTCGGTGAAGGAGCTGTCCCCCGCGTTGAACCGGTCACGCCGAATTGGTCTGTTCATTAGAACTGCAGTCCCCCTTCCCTGGCAGCGTCCGCCAGGGCTTT